>NZ_CAWUDP010000097.1:0-35938 GCF_963920835.1 Scytonema sp. PCC 10023 | reverse complement strand
GCTGTCAGTAGATGACTAAGCTTGTCTAGGTTATCGGCTACTTAGGACAAGCTCTTTTTGCCAATCTACCCAGCTATACAACAGCCTAGAGGGGTCAGCCCAAGTCAAAAGATGATAGCAGGTTGCACCCAAACTGTACAGATCGCTAGTAAAGCGGGGTTTACCTTCGTGTTGCTCTGGGGCAGTATACCCCTCACTACCGATTACTGTTCCAGTTTTGGCTAATATAGGTTCAGTGGCAAGTTTAGCAATGCCAAAATCCACCAAGTAAAGCCTGTTATCAACACTGTGGCGTATGATGTTTTCAGGCTTAATGTCTCGGTGAATTACCTGATTGCTATGGACAAAGTGCAACACAGGTAGTAAATTCTCAAGTAATTGCCGAATTTTAGCTTCGCTGAAAGTGCCTTTTTCCTTGAGTTCCTGATTCAGGTTGCGTCCGTCAATAAATTCTTGCACCAAATACAGGTAATCATCCTGCGTAAAATGTGCAAATAGTTCGGGAATATGCGGATGCTTACCTAACTTCTCTTGTAATACTGCTTCTCGATGAAATAACTCTTTTGATTTTTCCGCATTATCAAAGCCTTTACCGTGAAATTGTTTAATCACACAATATGGTTTAGATGGCTTGTAATCATCTATAGCCTTAAAGGTTCTAGCAAAACCACCTCGACCAATTGGTTCCAAGGGGCGGTAACGCTGATTGATCAGTAACCGAGATTTGCAATGCTGGCAAAATTCTGCATCATCCGGATTTTGGGGACTTAGGCAGTTAGGATTCAGACAATAGCTCATACTCCAGGGTTTTGAGAAGCTTTGTATTTATTTTGCCAACCGAAATCTAGTTGGGTATTCATGAAACAGGTTTTATGGAAACTTTTTTGCGTTTTCTACGCTTAGTGCTGTTTAATATATTACTTCCCCTACTCCTTATGCTCAACCTGACTCCTCATCAACCTTTGCACACTCACCAACGCCCGATTCAACTCATAACCCCGCCTCTGGGGATTCTGCAAATACGCTTGCTGTTCGTCTTCAATCATCTGTACATCTTGCCGCACCAAGCCATCAAGTAACTTTTGCGCCGCACCAAACAAACTATTTTTCACAAACCGACGAAACCATACAGGTAATTTGTGTAATCGCCAAAAGGCATTTAAAGATGTGAAATGAATTAGATAAGCCTTTGTTTGTGTCTCATTCACTGGACACAATAAACAGTAAATTTTAAAATCTTTGCCCAATGTAGAAACCCAATGAGGATATACATAACTGACATCCAAAGGTTCAGGATGAAGACGGCGCAAAGCAGGAAAAAATAATTGTGAAATCGACCAAATTTTATCAATTTTATAATAACTTTGTGCTGTATAATGAGCATCAATACGATGAGCATCTTCGTCAATATCTTCCAGCGATGCTTCTGCCCATGCCTGATAATCCTCATGCAAATGCCCGTGGTACATATCCATCAGGTTTTCAATTAAATAGGAATAATGGGCGTTACAGTTGATAACTGAAACTGTGGCAATGTAATTGAGATGATCCCACTCTGGAACACCCATTGGTTGTACAGACGCGCCATTTTGTAGAGACGCGCCATGGCGCGTCTCTACATTTCCGGGGAAAAGCCAGATCAAGCCGTCTTGTTCTTTTACGGGGTAACGGCGGATTTTGCAATTTGGAAGTTTCTGGTTATTTGCTAAATAAGGAACTGCTGCACATTCACCTTTATCGTTGAAGCGCCAACCGTGATAAGCACATTCCAACTCATCGCCAACGACTTGTCCGTGACTCAGTTTCACTAACCTATGAGGACATCTATCTTCTAGGGCATGGATTTGTCCCTTGCTGTCGCGGTAAAGTGCGATCGCCTGCTTCCACAGCATGACACCCACAGGCTGAGTTTTCACCTCACGCGAAAGCGCAACCACATACCAATGATTGGGGTTAATCCCCAATTGACGGATATCATGATTTTGGACAGCTTGGGAAAGAGACATAAATTCACGCATCCTCACTACTGTTAGAATGTACCGCAAATCTTCTTACTGATAACTGATAACTGTTCACTGTTCACTGATTTGGGCAGCCTACTACCTAAGGAGCTAAAAATTAGCAAATCACAAGCTATAAAGTATGTCTAGGTGTAACAATTATCCTGTTGAGGCAAATATCCATATGACAAGTTACCAATCCAATCCAGAAACGGTTGCAAACGAATCCACATCAACCGGTGAACTCATCAATGAGATTATCGAAGAAACTCAGCACATCAACTACGTGGAGATCATCGAAAACGTTATCGACACTCTGGAACAAGATGACAGCGCAATGGTGAGTCATCCTTCAGAAGGTGGTAACAGGTGGAAGTTCAAGTACGGCACAGTGGAAGTGTTTGTCCAACTGACGGGACCAACCGATGAAGATACATTAACAGTTTGGTCTGTGGTGCTCAAGTTACCAGCCAAAGATGAACCGAGGTTGACGCGGCAGTTATTGGAGATGAACGCATCTGGCACCTTTGAAGCGCGTTTTGCCATCGTTGAAAATCAGGTTGTCGTACTCGCAACACGCACTTTAGCAGATTTGTCTGCTGGCGAAGTTTCTCGCATAATTACTGTGGTGGCAACGATCGCCGATAATAACGACGAAGCATTAGAATCGGAGTTTGGTGCTGCTTGACTTTTGTGTGGCGACTGATTCCGTTACTAAACGCCTCTGGTAAGATGCAGATGGCGATCGACCGCTGGTTGTTAGAACAGCATCAGTTGGGACATCTTCCAGCTTTGCGGTTTTACACTTGGTCGCCACCTGCGATTTCCTTGGGCTACCATCAACATAAATATCCCGAACATTGGCAGCATCTTGTTTGGCAAGGTGAAAAAGTGGACTTGGTGCGACGTCCCACAGGGGGACGGGCGGTGTTGCATCAAGGTGATTTAACTTATGCTGTGGTGACATCTGGACTGGTTGGGACTCGCGTCCAGGTGTACGAAAAAATTTGTGAGTTTTTGATTCAAGGATGGCGATCGCTTGGCACTCAATTGCACTATGGTACAGCTGGGCGCGGTTACATTCACAACCCCAACTGTTTTGGCACAGCAACAGGTGCAGATTTGGTTTTGGCAGATGGAACCAAACTTATTGGTAGCGCCCAACTGCGACGAGGCGGGGCAATTTTGCAACACGGTTCCATCCGTTTGCAACCTGATGCTGAATTGTTTATTCAGGTATTTGGTACAGAATCTTTTACGCCTGTGCAACTTCAAAAGAAACCAGATATTGAAAAGATTATTGCCGCTTTAACTGCTGCTGCTGAAGATTGTTTTGATATGCACCTAGAGGTGGAACCACTTTCTCAGTCTGAGTGGGAGGCAATTTTGGCGCAACCGAGTTTGGAGGTTATTTAACGATTTTAGGATTAGTTGACTTAGTTACGACCAAATACTATTGCCAACTTTTGTGTCTAGAATATGCAAATTATTTTATAATTTGTATATTCTCTTGCGAATACTATTATTGGGACTTTAAAATTTTCTGGCATAAAAAGCGCCTGAAAGCCTTTGTAGATAAGGCAAATACGTCACCTTTGGTAAAACTGCCTCAAACCCAGTTACAACAAGCGAAGGAGCTTAATCGATGTAAAAGCCTTGCCTGTTTTAGAATTGAGACGATTTTGAGCCTAGTTTTTTACAAAGTCCGATTATTCGTTCTTAGTCTTTTGCATTACAAATGAGTTAGGAGACCTTTACAAGTCTGCGATGCGATACATCTTAAAATGCGTTACAACTTCCATTTTCGTTGAGCTTTGTACAAGCCTTGTGTTATGTAAGTTACTTGTCTTGACTCTACAGGAAGTTTAAGATAATGGAGATTAAAGTTATACTTTATAATAAAACATATACTTAATATTATGAGTGGAAGTCAGTGGGTGCGTGGTACAAAGCTCAATGATAGATATACAATTAGAAACTTCTTCCGTGGAAGTGGTGATTGTATCATTTGTCTCGCTGAAGATGAAAAGCTAAGTAGACAAGTTATCATCAAAAGTTTAGATGAACAAAAGATTCAAAAAGATCCCAACTTAAACTTCAACACACTCCAAGAAGATTTGAAAAATGAAGCAAAGCACCTCGCTAAATTTAGTCATCCAAATATCGTAACGATTTATGATATTTTTCAAGATAATAAAACATCTTTAGAATGCATAGTGACAGAATATATACAAGGTGAAACTCTTGATAAGAAAGTAAAGGATTTAAAGTCAGGACAAAATATAACTGAAGCTGATGCTCTGAATTATATAAATCATGTCGCTAATGCATTAAAACTTATTCATGCCAAAAACTTGATTCATCAAGATATCACGCCAACAAATATCATAATTGAGAAAAACACAAATAAAGCTGTACTTATAGATTTTGGTAATGCTCGCGAAATTGGCATACCCACTAAGACGAACTATGTTTCCCAACCCTATGCAGCACCTGAACAGATTGAAAATAATCAAAATAATCAATTTTATACAGACGTCTATATGTTAGCAGCAACTTTCTATTATGTATTAACTAATGAACCACCTCCATCTGCTGAAAAAAGAAGAATTGATAAGATAAATGGTGATATAGATCCACTTTCTTATGCAATAAAGAAAAATAAAAATATCAGTATTAAGCTTAGTAAGGCCATTATGAAAGGGATGGAACTAAAAACAAATGATCGTTTTAAGTCAGTAGACGATTTTCTCAAATCGCTTCCACAAAAACCTCAAAAGCTTATTGACATCAAATTATTGGGATGGACGATCTTAACAGCTGCAGGAATTTGGTTGATATTGCACTCCGTCTTTCAAAGAACCTTACTTCCTTGGGTGGGAATTCACATATTTCTTGGTATTATACTCTTTATTTTTGCACAAACAAGAAGTCATTTATCATTTAAACACAGGTATTATCAGTTTGCTCTTTCCGTGTTGACAAGTTTGGGAATTTATTTATTATTTCCTGGACTAATGAGTGTCTTTCCAGCGTGGGCATTAACTCTGGTAGTTGCTGTGTTCACCGCTTTGTCTATTGAAATTTTTATTATTTGCGGAGTCTTCGACTAAAACTTAGCAGAGGTTTTTAGGGACGAATACTTATTGTTAAATTCTTCTAAATCTTTCTCATTTTATTTTTATTGTTAAGGAGATAGAACATATTAATTGCACCATTGGTAGGGTATAACTATGTCAGGTAACTCTGCAAAGAATTGGTTTCAAGAGAATTGGAAAAACTTAGTTAGTTGGTCTTTACCAGTTGGCACTGTGTTCTTAATAGCGGTCTTTTCTTGGATTCTTGACGACGAGAAGACATGGCAAAAGAAAACTAGTAACTTAATTAACAATATTGAAGCCTTCGCTATCACTGGAGGTATCATTAGATGGCTTCAAGAAGGGAAAGACCGCCAAAAAGAAAAGAGATATCAGGCTTGGCAAGTTCTTACTGTCGTTAAAAATGCAGGTCCTTACGCGCAAAAACAATGCCTTCAAGACATAAATGAAGATGGAGTGCCTCTCATAGCACTCAAGATACCTAAGGCTCGCCTAGAATCCATTAATCTGCCTAACGCTAACTTGTGTCTTGCTGACTTAAATAAAGCCAATCTGAGATACGCCAATTTAAGTAATGCCAAATTGATTGAAGCCAACCTCACTGCTGCCAATTTATTTGATGCAAACTTAAGTGGAACTGACGCTGATCTCAGTGATGCCAACTTAAGTAATGCCATTCTAGAGCGTGCTAATCTTAGTGGTGCTACTCTAAGGAATACCAAACTTATAGGAGCCAAACTGATAAAAGCTAACTTGAGAGAAGCCAAACTGACGAATGCTAACCTGAGTGGTGCTGACTTGAGTGGTGCTGACCTGAGTGATGCTGACCTGAGTGATGCTGACCTGAGTGGTGCTGACCTGAGTAGTGCCAAAAACTACACTGATGCTCAAGTTAAACGTGCCAAAAATTCGGATAAAGCAAAACTTCTCTTGTGACAGAATTAGGCTTCGTGCGGCAATAACTTGCCTTTTTTATAATTAGGATAGTAGGCTAATGCATCATATTTTGTTTTGCTCTAAGCAAGTCTTAGGTCTGTAAACTTTATCTAAGATTAATAAATAAACAAAAAGATTGATTCCGTAAGCAGTTATTCTTTGCAAAGTTATAAAATTTATATTAAGTAATTATTGACATAAAGTTTTTATTTTTATTAGGACTTACGCACTTTACAAATCAACTCTTGTGTGCACAACACTCTAGCGCCAACTTCCGTGCGGTTCTGCAATAGTCAGATCGAGCAAGAATTTCCTATTTCTATCTCACTTATGCATAAGTTGATTTTGCTTGCACCTAATTAAAGAAGGAAGGGCAGCAAATAAGTCTGATTCATATAATCAGATTTTTGTCAATGCGTAAGTCCTATTTATATATCAGGATGGTAAAAAATGACTTATGTCTATAGTATTGTCAAGGCTTTCAGTTTTTTTTAATTAATTTTGTATCTAATTTAACTTTTTCATCAATTAAAAAAATTATACCTAGCAATCTACCTATGAAACGTCCAGCCTTGGCTATTGGAATTGTAGTTGTTGTGTTCGTGATTATTTTTGGCTCACTAAGTTGGTTTGCCAAACCACGCAGTCCTGATGCGAGTACTGAGCCACCATCACAACCAAGCGATGTGAGTAATGAGACGCCTCAACCTCCACCTAAATCAACAGAAAAGTTGACGCTTTTAGGCAATCCCTTCAGTGGTTACAGCACTTTTAGAAATTCAGACTTTAAGGAAGCACTTGCAAAGGATGGGTTAAACTTTACTTATGAGCATGAATATGATAAAGAACTTAATTGGTTTGAAAAGACAAATGAAGAACGTATAAGAGATATGGAAATTAAGAATAGGATTATAATATCAAACTTAGAGAACATTCAAAATAAAATTCTTATATACTTACTTCCAGGTTCTCCCGAAGAAACATTTTGCATACATAAAGCGCAAAATACAAGTATATGCTATCTACGTTGGGACGATAGTAATGTTTTTATAAGACTACCTAAAACCGAAGTGAGGCGCAAGCAAAATGCCCTAAAATCAGAAGTGCAGCAAACGAATATGCAAAACCAAGGTATTTTTCGTATCCATCCTAATCTAAACATAACAAAACAACAATTATTGGAAAAAATCAGTACAAAATTTCCTAATGAAACTGCGATAATGCAAAAGCTTGAGATTACCTGTTTTGGTTCCACTAGTTAAATTCCTAAAATATTTGCAATCAAGAACTGTTTAATCTTGTGTCAAGTAAAATCGAAGATAAGTTTCATCAATCACTCCATAACTATTTAAAAGGTCGTATTTTGATTGTTAAATTAACCCCTGTCTTTCAGTCACAATTATTAAACTTGACACCTTTTTGCGTTTTGCTACTTGTTTGGTATTTGTTAACCACAACAATTTCTATCGATCCGATATTTCTTCCCCCGCCAGGGCAAGTTTTTTTCAGTTTTCTGCAACTTTTTTTATCTAGTGACTTTATTTTAAATCACTTTCTCACTAGTGTTTTTAGAGTAACTGGTGCTTTTTTTCTATCTGTTATAATTGCGCTTCCTATTGGAATTCTTTGCAGTCAGTTCACTTTGGTATCACGTTTACTTGAACCAATATTTGGATTTACTCGCTATCTTCCGGTTGCTGCCTTAGTCCCTCTTTGTATTCTGTGGTTTGGAATTGAGGATGAGCAAAAAATCGCAGTTATCACATTGGGGGTAGTTTTTCAGCTTGTTTTACTATTTGCATTTGATACAGCATCCGTTCCTCACGAATTTATCGAAAGCGGTCGCACCTTTGGTTTAACTCCGTGGGAAATTGTATATCAAATTGTGCTGCCCTGGTCAATGCCTGCGCTCTGGGATCATATGCGTGTTTCGGCAGGTTGGGCTTGGTCCTACCTTGTACTCGCAGAATTGGTTGCTGGGAATAATGGCTTAGGTTATTTTATCATTCAATCACAGCGATACTTGCAAACTGAGAAAGTGTTTGCAGGAATTTTATTTGTTGGAATTCTAGGTGCTTTGACTGATATGTTTTTTCGCATCATAGCCTCCAAGGTGTTTCAATGGAAATGAATTTTAAGTATGCGTAGTACTTTGTTGCACTTCCAGGATGTCTCAAAAATTTTTATCGCTAGCAAATTTCGTAAGGTTCAGTCTCTAGCAAACATTACTTTTTCTTCCAGTAAAGGTGAATTTGTTGTGATTATTGGTCCCTCAGGTTGTGGCAAATCTACAATCTTGAGATTGGCAGCAGGACTAGACAAACCGACTTCAGGGGAAGTTCTGTATTATGGTAAGCCTATTCAAGAACCAGAGCGGCAACGGGGTTTAGTTTTTCAGTCCTATAGTGTATTTCCTTGGTTAAGTGTTCGGGAAAATATTGCGTTTGGTTTGAACAAGAGTAACCCACGACTCAATCAGGAAAAAGTTTCCCAGTGGTTAGCTTTCACTGGCTTAACTGAATTCGCCGATGCTTATCCAAAGACACTCTCTGGTGGTATGCGCCAAAGAGTCGCTCTTGCTCGCACGATGATTGTTGAGCCAGAACTACTGTTGCTTGACGAACCATTTGGAGCCTTGGATGAACCAACAAGGGACAGTATGCAAGCTTTATTGCTTAAAGCTGTGGCAAATTCAGACTGTTCTGTATTGTTAGTCACCCATGACATTCGCGAGGCTCTTATCCTGGCTGACCGCATCATCTTAATGAGTCCTCGTCCTGGTAGGATTCTTGATATTTTTGTCCCTCCACCAGATCAGCCTCGAACTCGTGACCATCTCAGTACTCCTGAGTTTAAGTCTCTGTATGATGAAATACTTGAACGTTTTCCAGTGCAAGTTATCGGGGAATGAAAGGGCAAAGGGTAAAGGTTAAAGGTTAAAGGGACAAACAATGAGTACTGGTTGCAAGCAAAAAGAATGATTAGAGAGTTTTATTTTTTTCTGTTGTCAAGCGGTTATTTGAGTTCTGCATACATTGTCAAATATTTGACTTTCCTAAGCTACATCAATATGGTGTTTTCTCACAACTGATTTAGGATTGCTATAACGCTATTGCAATAAAGCAATTGAAGAAAATTTAAATAATTTGAAAATAATAAAAAATCTAATTAGATAGTAATTATGAAATTTCAAGATACACACTTACCGTGGAATAATGCACGAGTTGGCTCAACTGGTGAACTTTACCCATATTTAAACGAGAAGTTGCCCGACCAACATCATTACTTACCGCTCTCGGTAACTTTGTTCTCAGATCCGGAAATTGAAGAATCAGCCGTACTTCACTTCCTTGAAGAACTTCCTTTCCAACTTGAACGCGAGATTCGTCTGAGAAATACCCGTCGAGAGCGGTTCGTGTCTCTCGGTTTATTGAGCGATCGCGAAATCCACCGCATATTAACTGGACATCGGCACGTGCAACCATGGGCACTCTACTATTCCAAGGATGGAGGGTTAGATCTCCTGGCTCCAGATTCTTATGGAGAAGATTCTTCATGGGGTGCTGTCCCCTGCACGTCTATGTTGAATCATGGTGTTGCTTGGAGAAAAACACCAGCAAATCACTCTCAAATTTGGCTAGCAACAGCTCGAAAAAAGGCACATGATTGGGATTGGGATTCCGATATTGGTCATGAGTCTGCTCATTCAAGTTTTGCCCCAATTCCACTTTTTGCCCAAGCTTTACTTAGGACTGAAACAACACCTTTAGATAGCGTTAGCAGTATCCAGGAGCTTAATTCTAGTCACCTAGCCCGCATGAGTTATATATATTCAGAAATTGCAGTCATTGCAATGCGGGGGGAACAACGAAACACTGACACTGGTCTACCCGTCGTCGAGCGACCAGAGGAACTTTATGCCTTTCTTGAATTCTCTCATGAATTAATGCCAGACTTTGGTTTTGAGCGAGCTTTAGCAGCGTGTAAGCGTGTCAGTGGTCATATCGATGTCAATGACAGTATTGAAATCTTCGAGCTTGGTGTACCAGTCATGCGTGTTCTTCCTCAAATTTCTCAAGTCATTGATTCCTTTGGTACTCCAACAATTGACTGGTATAAATTAAACAGTGCTTTGACAGAGTGAGCGCGACCAATGATAGCAAGTTATTCAGCGACTGGAATTCCTTAGCCTGGAAGCTTGTATATAGAATCCAATGCTGTTCACTCTGGCTACACGTGTTTGAGAACCTTGTTCATCATGCCGAAAACCGTCTCTACAGTACTGGTGACTATCTGTGCAACGTGTGTCATGAGGGTAGCTAACTAGTTTAGCATTTCGGCGTAGGTTTCCAGCATCTGCTTAATTCGGTTAAGTTTGTCCTGTTGCCCGTTCTGGGTCATGCCGCCCCCTTGTCTTTTTTAGATGTATCATTTTGCAGGAGCATTTGCAGGAGCATCTTTAAGATAACCAGCCGCCACACAATCCTCAATCACTTGCTGCACAAACGACCAAAGTTCCGGCGCACCTGTTTCTACAGGAGCCATCCGTTTCATCACCTGATCGCGCGTAATGTTATGAATAAGCCAAGTACCACCCTTATTTTGCTGGTTGTGCAGTAAAGGCTGTATCCGGTCTAAGGCTGCTGCAAACTTAGCAGTGGGTGTTTCCTGTGCTTCAAACTCTTCCCAAAGTGAACGCAACTCGCTTGCTTGATCTGCTGGCAAAAGTCCGAATAGCCGTAACGCCGCTTGTGCTTCCCGTTGTGCCTTACTTTCGTTGCCCTGCACATCGTAGCAGAAGGTGTCACCTGCATCAATTTCCACCAAATCGTGAATCAAGACCATTTTGATGGCACTTAACAGATGAACCCCTTGCGGAGCATATTCCGCTAATACTATCACCATCATCGCCAAATGCCAAGAGTGTTCTGCACTGTTTTCCCGGCGTGACCCATCGTTGAGCAGGGTTTGACGTAGCACCTGCTTAAGTTGGTCAATTTCGATGATGAACTGTATTTGTTGAGTGAGTCGGCTGATTGTCATTTGGAACCTCTAGAAAACTACCATGCTCAAATATTCTCTTACAAAGTTGTCATCTAATTAGATGTAGGGCGGAGCAGGCAATACAGCCCAAAATTTGGTAGGCTTTTTTTGAGTGACTCTACCCAGCAAATCAGCGAATTATTTGTATAGTAGTAGTCTCCACTTAAATCAGTTATCAGTTATCAGTTATCAGTCCTGACGGCGTATGGTGGGGGATAAAGAAGCGCCACCAACGCATAAAGGTCCAATTGGTGGGGGACGCGCAACCACTCGTATTTAACTCGACACTGCGGCTGGTACTGTTCACTGTTAAAGAGGAACGAAATCAAATAAACAAATCATGAAAAGATTATTATTGCTTAGTAATTCAACTAATTTGGGTGAAGAGTATTTATTTTATCCCCGTCAGCAACTTCAAATATTTTTAGGAAATTCTGTCAAAAAAATACTGTTTATACCTTTTGCTGGTGTGACTTCAAATTTTGATTATTATACCGAAAAAGTAGGGAAAGTTTTTAAAGATATTGGTTATGAGATTGACACTATTCATATAGCTGAAAATCCTCATGAATTGATTAAAAAAGCAGAAGCCATAGTCGTTGGGGGTGGAAACACTTTTCATCTTATGCATTGGTTACACAAAATCGGAATTATCGAAACTATAAGAGAAAAGGTAAACAACGGAACACCATATATTGGATGGAGCGCAGGCTCAAATGTTGCTTGTCCTACAATCAAAACAACCAACGATATGCCAATCATTGAGCTTGGAAGTTTTAACGGATTAAATCTCGTTCCTTTTCAGATAAACCCTCACTATACAGATGAAGTGATACCAAATCACAACGGAGAAACAAGAGAAACAAGGATTCAAGAATTTTTAGTTCTAAATCCCGATATTTATGTTGTTGGTTTACAAGAAGGAACAATGTTGAACATTGAAGGTTCATCAATGAAATTGATTGGTAATAAACCGATGCGTTTATTCAAGTTTAATCAACCAATTGTTGAATACGATTCCAATGCTAACCTAGATTTTATTTTAAAAGAGTTTTTGTAGAGTGCGTTCGTGAAGCTAAGGCACTCTACTTTTCATCCCGTTGAGCTAATCTATAACGCAAAACTTCATGAGTTGGTGATTGATTTCGCGATCGCTCCCAATTGCAAACCTGGTGGATAACTGCCTTCTTCTTTTATGCGCTTAATCTCAGCTTCGGTTATCCGTAAATTTAACTTTTGTGCTAATTTCCGTACGATATCCCCTCGGTCAATGACACCAGCAACAGCACCAGCGGGAGAAAGCACGGTGATACGGGCTAATTGTTCTTTTTCCAGTTTGTTAATCACTTCTACCAAGGTAGTTGACTCGGCAACAGTGGGAATATCTGTTAGGGGATGCACAATACTTTGCACCGTTAGGCTTTCCCATTGACTTCTTTCTACAAGGCGCAAATCATCGATGGAAACTATGCCCCGGTAACGTCCATCAGATTCAGCAAAATAAACTCCAGGGGCGGTGGAGTCTAAAAGGTACGAGTCGGCAAAAGAACGCAAAGTCTGGTTGGCATCAACTACGCGAAAGTCACGTGTCATGCTATCGCCAGCAACTAAATTGAGCAAAGTTTCTTGTAATACCGTGACGCGGTCATAGCTGGTAGCATTACGGATACCAAACCAACCTAACAAGGCTATCCACAAACCAGTGACGAGTTCGCCAGTAAAATAATCTACTGCCAAACCTAGGGCGATCGCACCATAACCCAAAATTTGTCCTGCCTTTGCTGCTAACCGTACTGCTTTGAAGCGGTTACCTGTTGCTTGCCACAGTGCTGCTTTTAAAACTTGTCCACCATCTAAGGGTAAGCCAGGAATCAGGTTGAAGAGTGCCAAAACCAAGTTGATTCTCGCTAAGTCTGCCACCATCATGCTAGCAGGACTGTTATGCGGCAAAAAATCACCCAGCAGTCTCAAGAATAAAAACAGGATAACACTCACAGCAGGTCCAGCTATTGCCACCTGAAAGGCTTTTCCTGGGGTTTTGGATTCTTCTTCGATAGAAGCAATCCCACCAAATAGAAACAGCGTAATTGAATTGACTTTTATACCTTGCGATCGCGCTACTAAGCTGTGACCCAATTCATGCAATAATACTGAACCAAACAGCAGCAATGCCATCACCACTCCAGCACTCCAAGCTAGAGTCGTTCCCCATGCTTGATAAGCCACCCCAAAGTTAAGGGTTGCCAGCCCTAAAATCACAAACCATAAAGGGTCTAAAAACAGTGGAATTCCGAATAAAGACCCGATTTTCCAATTTGTTTGCATTACATTTTCCTAAAAGTGAAGTACCTACACTCCCGCAAGCGGTGAGTGTAGGCTTCCGGTCTCACTCGCCGTTGCCTCTTTTTACCAATTTGGTCTTACACAGCGTCTCTCGCCAATAGGCGTTTACTAGGTCATAAGCCTAGACCCCGGCAGTCGCCCAGCCTTCCGCAGGCGAATATCGTTTTTTTGTCCGAGGATTTGCATGGAGTGTGCTTTGCTCTCCAGCGGCAAATCCCATTCCCCTGGTCTACCGAGCTTTCTGCGGTAAGCGTCGTTACGCTACTTTCTTTTGACCTATCTGTTTGCTGGCGGGCGGGTCAACGACCATCTCTATAATATCACGGAGATAGACAAAAACTCTCTCTCCCGCGTTAAACGACGTTTAATATAGGTCGGGGGTGTACCGAGTTTTTGTCCAGGACAGCAACTACCGCCTCCCTTACCGGTAGGACGTAGTTTCGCGCCCGAATTAGCTAAATTTTTTCAACCGTCCAGAAATACCTTTCATATGTTCTTTTTAACACATATATAGTTTTGCCATATCAACAGACCCACGCTGAAATCTGGAAAATCAGCAATTACTCGTTAATAAGCTCTAATTTCTAGAATAGACAATTCCTGCTTGCGAGCCAAACTCAACGAGAACACCAATTCAGTCATCAAAAACCTAACCCCCCTTTCCTACAAGGAAAGCGGGAGTCAAATTCCCCTCCTCTCGTAGGCGAGGAGTTAGGGGAGAGGTTTTCTTGGATTAATGAATCGACACTCTAGCAACGCAGCAATTTACAGGGCTTTTCACATGATTAGACCACAAATCGTAGGGTGGGCATTGCCTCTAAAAGCCCATGTGATGCACATTTAAGGTATTGGTGAGCAATGCCCACCTTAGCTGAAAACTGCTGTAAGAATTCAAAACAGAGGCGGCAGATCGTACCCTTTTGGATGAAGAAGACCTGCCGCCTGTTGTGATTCAAATGTAGTATGGGTGTAAATGAAAATCTAGATAACGCCGAGATTGGTCAAGCCCAAAACTGCACCAATGCCGATAAGATGACCGGTACTCATTGCGGCGAGGAATGAACCGACACTGGGATTATTGAACACCGACGGGAAAGGTAGGGGCATTTTAGGACCAACATGGGGGTAGCGAACCACCCGAGGAATAATCAAAAGAGCTAAAATGCTGCTGCCAATAATAATTGCTGATCCGGTCCAGTTAAATTCTGCGGCAGAGTTGGGAACAGTAGCTTGAACTGCCAATAACAATGATGAAATCACAGATTTTTCTCCTAGCATGAATACATTGATTTATCTATGTAGAGGCAGGAAATTCACTTGCTCCCTCAAGAGCAACGCGCTTCTCTGTCTCTACAATCAATGTTTATGCTCCGCCTAATGGAGTAGCTGAATCTTCTTTCCTAAGATAGGTGTCAATCTCCACCTAAAGGAATAGCTAGATAGCCTGAGAAAAAATTTGATATCTAAATATAGAGACGTTGCAATAGAACGTCTCTGTTTGAAATTTCGCTAATCCCGCAAGAAGCCTCACGCCTACCCGGAACGGGAGGCGCTTAGCTGCCTGTCGGAACAAAGACGAGATACACTCCCGACCAATATTGAACATAGTTCAATGAGGGAGCGGAGTGTTCGAGTCTTTGTCAATCTCTGTATTTGGTAGTCGATCAATCCAGTCCTCCACTATTTGCGTGATCGTCTTATCTTTGTTTGCAGCATATTGGCATAACTTATTTAACCTACGGGTTGATATTCTTAAACTTAATCGTGATTATTTGATAATGGATAGCCAATAACAACCCATGATGCTATAAAAGAGGGGTACAGGTTAATCCAAATTAATAGCTAACCGCTACGCCACTTGCTCCACTTGGGCAAAGCCCAAGACCGCAGTGGCTCTCCTGTACGATGTACCTTGACAACCTGGAATATGGGGTTCCATCCAGTAACGAGGTTTCACTGAAATAACTTTCTGTGGATGGGTAAAATTCCAGCAGTACTAAGGTTTGAACAATCTTTGTACCTGTTCAACTGCGCGGAGGGGCGTCTCGTGCAGTATAAATAAAGCTCAGTTAATGTCCGACGGGATACCGGGAGTCCCTGAGAAGCCCACACTGACAGCAAGCTGTCAGTGTGGGAGTACGTCACAGGCTACCGATATTAGTTAGCCCTAAAACGATGCCAACTCCGATAAGATGCCCAAAACACATAGCGCCGATAAATGCTGGAATGCTTATAGGCAATAAAGGTACTTTGGGACCAACTTTGGGCTTCTCAATCTTGAAAGTGAGCAAAAGAGCTACTAAACAGCTGACGCTGATAATTATTGATACATTGGTGTTCCACTGCGGTGTTGCCGGAACAGTTGCGGCGGCTGCTAGTAAAATTGATGAAATCAAATTTTTCTCTCCTAAGTTAAAAATTGACAAGTGGTCAGTAATCTGGAATTGGCAAGCTCAATATTGATTACTTACTGTGTAAACCACAAAGATTATAGAATTACAAAGGAAAAAACTTGCAATTGTTTATACAATTGAGATTTTTTGTAACTATTACTACCACTATCAAAAATATCTATGCGGATTAAAATTTGCGGAATTACTCAACCACAACAGGGGAAAGCGATCGCCTCACTGGGTGCGACAGCATTAGGATTTATTTGTGTCCCAGCTTCACCTCGTTATGTCACAGTAGACCAAATTCGTGCTGTCGTGGAACAACTGCCCGAAAAAACCGACAAAATTGGAGTTTTTGCCAACTCGACCGCTCTTGAAATTACTCAGACGGTAGTTAATTCTGGTTTGACTGGCGTCCAACTGCACGGAGATGAATCTCCAGAATTTGCTGCGCAGTTGCGTCAATTGCTACCAAACGTCGAAATTCTCAAAGCTTTGAGAATACGTAGTTTTGAAGATATTGACAAAGCAGCTATGTATACTACAACTGCAGATACGCTGTTACTAGATGCTTATCATCCGCAGCAGCTAGGTGGTACAGGGACAACTTTAGATTGGGTAATGTTACAGGAATTCAGTCCTAGTTGTCCTTGGTTTTTGGCTGGCGGACTGACTCCAGATAATATTGTCGAAGCCTTAACTCAAGTTAGCCCCAGTGGCATTGACCTATCGAGTGGTGTAGAACGTGCCCCTGGGGATAAGGATTTAGACAAGGTAGCTAAGTTGTTTGAAAAGCTGGCAATTCGGCGTTAAGGGTTGGGGGTTGGGGATGAGGGAAATAGCCCAATCCCCAATCTCCAGCCCCGAATACCTAAAAGAACGATGATTGGTGGCGAATTAAATTGAAGAATTCTTCACGGGTTTTCTGTTCTTCTTGGAAGACACCCAGCATTGCACTGGTGACAGTCCAAGAACCAGGTTTTTGCACACCCCGCATTACCATGCACATATGGGTAGCTTCCATCACAACGGCAACTCCCTGCGGTTCCAGAACTGTCTGAACGGCTTCAGCAATTTGGCGCGTGAGCCTTTCTTGCACTTGCAAACGGCGGGAATACATCTCGACAATCCGGGCAAGCTTGCTCAGTCCCACAACTTTTTGGTTGGGGATGTAGGCAACATGAGCTTTGCCCATGAATGGCAACATATGGTGTTCACACATGCTAAAGAAATTGATATCCCGCACGAGCACCATCTCGTTATGACCTTCGTCAAAGATAGCACCGTTGACGATTTCTTCTAACGATTGGTTGTAGCCACTCGTGAGAAACCGCATTGCCTCTGCTACGCGCTTGGGTGTTTTCAGCAGTCCCTCGCGTTCGGGGTCTTCTCCAACACCCACCAGTAGAGTCCGCACGGCGTCCGTCATCTGCTCCATGTGCTCCTCTGTTTGCGGGTGCAAATCAGCTTGCCGCCCGTTATGAGTGTTGCGGTCAGGTCTTGGGATGATGGCTTCTGTTAAGTCGGGAATCAGAGGAGGTTGAGAACTGTTGGTACCGTTGGAACTAGCAATAGTCATGATGTCAGTGTTGGTTAGAGTTTCTGTAGTTGAGATCATTTCTGAAGTGCTGAATCATAAATGCTGAGTCCTGAGTGGAAATGACTCAGTACTCATCACTCAAAAACGCCACTTGCGGAACTTAGGGGAAACCGCCGTAATGGCTCCTCAGCACTTATAAAGCGCCAGCGCTAGGCATGATTGTCAATTCATCAATAACTGCCTGTTGTGGTAGCAAAGCAGCGTGGAGAATTGACTGAGCAACAATTTCTGGAGTTAGCATTTTTGAGCGGTCAAAGTTGGCATTGACGGTTGCTGTATCCCAAAGTTCTGTATTAACCGCACCGGGACAGATAGCAGTCACACGAATACCGTGGGCACGTTCTTCCTGTGCAAGAGTTTGAGAAAGGGCAATCAAACCAGCTTTGCTGACGCTGTAAGCCCCCCAATTGGGAAATGCTTGCTTTGCGGATATTGAACTAATGTTGATAATTGTGCCTGTGCCGCGAGTCCGCATACTGGGTAGAATTCCCATAATACACTGGAACACACTCGTGAGATTTAAGTCTATCACTTGCTGCCAGTCGGACAAGGGAGTTTCAGTCAAAGTGGCGGTATAACCCATGCCAGCATTGTTGACCAGAATATCTATGTCCCCATCAAGGGCTATTGCCTGCATCTTCTCTTGTACTTGAGCGACACAAGCTAAGTCCACTTCGTAAGCTTTGGCTTCCACGCCTGTGTGTGATACAGCTTCACACACCGGTGTCAGCTTATCAAGTGAACGGCTCACTAGGGCAACATCTATTCCTGCCTTCGCAAATGCTAAAGCTGTTGCTTTCCCAATCCCACTACTTGCCCCAGTAATTAGGGCACGTCGTTTGTGCTCAACACTCATGCTGTCTCCCAATTTTTGAACGGTTTGATAACCGCGTCGCCACCCAATAATTGCACTCTCGTGGTCTAAATAGATTAAACAAACCTAAAAATCCAATTAATTCTCTTTGACAACTGCTATGCTGCATTGTCAAGAAGATATATTGTTAATACCATATCCTCCAAAGGAAGACTATATATCTTTGCCTGAAAAATCTTGTACCACCTTGATGTTCAATTTAGTAGTCATAAATACATAGTATAAAATCCATTGTCAAAGTACATTTGACTAATGACTAATGATTAATGACTAATGACTAAAAACACAAATGCCTATGGCTAAAAAGATTGTAAAAAATCTTTAACTTCCATAGGCAATTATAGCACTGCTACTATACTAATCAAGCATCTCACGTTTTATGAGTGGGAAACTTCGGTGAAAACACCAATTTTGCGGAATTTTTCGTAACGCATTTGGCGTCGTTCTTGCGGAGTAAAGCGGTTGAGTTCCTCTAAATTGTCCAACAGAGCTTGCTTAAGAGTGGTGGCAGCTTTTAGGGGGTCAGAATGAGCGCCGCCAATTGGTTCAGGCAATATCTGGTCAATAATTCCTAAGTTTTTCAGGTCTGGTGCTGTGATTTTCAAAGCAACCGCTGCTTGGGGAGCTTTGCTAGCATCTTTCCATAAAATGGCAGCACAGGCTTCGGGAGTCGCAACAGTGTAAACTGCGTGTTCAAACATCAGCAAGCGATCGCCCACACCAATACCTAAAGCACCGCCGGAACCGCCCTCACCAATTACAGTGCTGATGATCGGCACATCAAAGGAAAACATCTCGCGCAAATTGTAAGCAATTGCTTCCCCAGCACCTTGTTGTTCTGCAATCACTGTAGGCAAAGCGCCGGGCGTGTCGATAAAAGTTATAATCGGTATGGTAAACCTGTTGGCATGTTCCATCAAGCGCAGCGCCTTACGATAGCCTCCAGGAGTAGCCATACCGAAGTTACGGGCGATATTGTCTTTAGTGTCACGACCTTTTTGATGACCCAAGAATACCACGGGTTTGCCATCTAAGCGACCCACGCCACCGATTAAAGCAGGGTCGTCAGAATTGCAGCGATCGCCATGCAACTCCATCCATTCATCACTGATAGCTTGAATATAATCAAGGGTACTAGGGCGGCGGGGATGACGAGCGACTTGCAATCGCTGAGACGGCGATAAACTAGTGAAAATTTCCTCACGCAGTTGCATAGCGCGTGCTTCTAGCTGACGAATTTGACCAGTTACATCGACGCCATTTTCTTCTGCTAGTTGCCGAATTTGCTCAATTCGAGTAGCAAGTTCGGCTAGGGGCTTTTCAAAATCCAACAGTAGCGGTTTACGCTCAGTAGTAGCCATTTTTTGATTGAAAAGTGAACAGTGAGACCAGTACTGCAGGAGGGTTTCCCGACCTAGGTAACTGGCGTTCGCCGTCAGGCGTGCCGAAGGCATACCCGAAGGGTGAAGAGCCTTCAAAGAATTAGAAATTAAAAATTAAAAATTTCAAAAGGCTAATTTTTAATTTTTAATTTCTAACTCTTAATTTTTATACCAGCAGTGGTCTAAATCCATGCTTTTTCGATACGTGACCAATCTGCTCCATTTTTTCTACAGTAATCCGATTCCGCCCCCAAGAGAAGTTAGTGTATAACTTCTCAAATTCCAGTAGCATTGATTCTGCAAAACAAGCGAATAACTGGCGTGCTGGAACATTCATATTGACGATGCTCATAATTTTCCAATCAATATCGAGCGAATGTTCAACAATGCCACCATTGAGGACATACACACCAGGATGCTGAATTTTGGTTGCGAGGTTTTTTGGATACCCACCATCTATCAGCAAACAAGGTTGCTTTAAAACTGTGGGTTCGATTTCCATACCTTTGGGCATACTGGCAACCCAAACCACAATATCAGCTTGGGGGAGTGCTTCTTCCAAAGACATGATTTTTCCACGTCCTAGTTCGTCTTGCAGCTGTTGCAGGCGTTCTTGGTTACGGGCTATGAGCAAGAGTTCCTTGATATCTGTTTTGGCATCTAACCAACGACAGACGGCACTTCCAATATCTCCAGTCGCCCCACACACAGCAACAGTTGATTTTGATAGTTCAATGCCTACTTGTTTCGAGGCTTTTTCTACCTGTTGACAAATGATGTATGCCGTATGAGTGTTTCCTGTAGTAAAGCGTTCAAACTCTAGTTTAATATTGCGGACTTGTTTCAACTCCTCTAAATTAAAGTTTTCAAAAATGATCGAAGAAAACCCGCCTAAAGCTGTAATATTTATCCCGTGCTTTTGAGCATGAGCCATAGCGTTGAGGACTTTACGTGTTGCAGCTTTGATGCGACGAGTTGCTAGCATTTCTGGCAAAAAGCATGACTCCACATACCGCCCTTCAATTTTTTGCCCGGTAACACTGGTGACAGTGATGTTATCGACAATTTGAGGCGGGGCGCTGCACCAAAAATCTAGCCCTTGATCGGCATATTCTGGATAGCCCAAATCTCTGGCTACTGCTTGCGCGTGTTCTAAACTAGTAAGGTGTCCGATTAGACCAAACATGAACTGTTGTGTTAGCCTTATCCTTTCTCAAAGGGGTGGAATGAGCGGGTCAGAGACAACTAACCCTTAAAAATACTACACAAAAAGTCACGAAAAATGAGGGGCGACTTCTTGAGGACGGGGTGACGCGGGGACATTTTCTTTCTCCGCGCGTCTTGTTGTCTCTCTTATCTATACTGCTGCCAGTCCGTAGGCGGATAGGCGCATAATATCGCGGGTAGAGAAACCAATATTGCTGAGGGCTTCTCCGTACTGAATCATGAAGTCTTCCACCAAAGCTTCCTTTTCCATTGCCAAAGTGTGAGCATCTTCGGCGACAGAGTTAAGCATTTTCCACACTATGGGAAGATTTTGGCGATTTGCTTCTTCTAACTCAGCTTTTGATTCTTCAAAGTGTTCTTTCAACCACACTTCTCCAAAGTTGAGATGGCTGTATTCGTCTTTAACTACGCCTTCAGTAATTTTACGAGCAAACTCATCGGCGACAGGGATGTAAATGTTGTATGCGGCGATCGCAAAACATTCAATAATTAAAGACTGAATCAGCAAGCAAGTCACAACCTTACCTTCAGCAGATGCTGTTTGGAAATTTTGATGTAATGAGCTAAAAAACTCCTTAGCAAATTTCAAATCCGGTGTGACTTGAAGATTGCGCCCACAAGCTTCAAATCCTTTCTTGTGGCGACTTTCCATCTTCGATAGGCGAATCAGTTCATCCTTATTTTCCGGCAGCAGTTCAGCAAGTTTGATGTAATTCTCGTGAGCCTCTTGTTCTCCTTCGATCACAATCGCATTAATGCGGCTGTAGGCGTCTTTGTATGTTTCGCTGTGAAAGTCAATTTCAGATTGAGCTGCAAGCTGCTGCATCGTACGTTCACTCCTGTGATGTGAATCATGGGATACCAAAATTGCGTTAACCCCAAAAATTGAGGGCAACGTTAACTGTGGTTTAATTTAACTTAACAAGTCTCTATGTTCTAGATTAGCTTTTGCTGGCGGCATTAGTTCAAGCTAATTCATACGACGGTGAGGAAAGGAGGAAGAGTGGGAGACAGGGGAGAAATTATAGATGATAAATCCAAAATCCAAAACACCAAGCGTCCTGAACGCAGCGAAGGATCTAAATTCAAAATTCCCTGGAGCCTAGGAGTGCTACTACTGGGAGGTGTTATCGTCTTGTTACCTTTGGTTGTCGTCTTCTTGACATCCTTTGCACCTCCTGGCGCAACTCCTAGTGTTTTACCTAATAATGGTTGGTCTTTAACCAATTATCGTGATGCTTGGGAAAGAGGTAAATTTTTACTTGCTTTCGCTAATTCTACCTTAGTAGCGATCGCTGTGACCGCCTTTCAAATTATCACTTCGGCACTTGCTGGTTACGCCTTAGCACGGCTGAAATTTCGCGGCAGGCAAGCGCTGCTGCTGATTGTGCTGGCAACACTAGTGATTCCCTTCCAGTTACTCGTGATTCCCGTTTTTTTGGTATTAAAATGGGGACACCTGATAAACACTTATTGGGCGCTCATTTTACCAACAGCGGCCAATGGTTTTGGTATTTTCCTGTTGCGTCAATATTTCCTGACTATTCCTGTAGAGTTAGAAGAAGCAGCCGCCATAGATGGGGCAAACAGACTACAAATTTTGTGGCGGGTGATGTTACCATTAGCCCGTCCCGCTTTAGTGACGCTGTTTCTGTTTACCTTTATCGGGGAATGGAATGATGTGTTTAAACCGTTGGTATTTACAACGCGCCCGGAATTGAGGACAGTGCAGCTGGCGTTGGCAGAGTTTCAGGAGCAATTTACCAACAATTGGCCCTTGATGATGGCAGCGGTGACCATCGCGACTGTACCAGTGATGTTACTATTTCTTGTTGGTCAGCGTCAGTTTATTCAGGGTATTGCAACAACGGGGATGAAGAATTAGGCAGAAGAGGAAGCTAGCAGGTCGTCAGATATCAAAGCATGAATGTAGAATTTAAGTGGGATAATCAAAAAGCTAGTCTGAATCTCCAAAAGCACGGTATCAGCTTTGAATTAGCTACAACAGTTTTTAACGATCCTCTTGCTTACATATTCGAGGATGAATGGCATTCTGTTGGTGAACAACGAGAAATTATTATCGGACATGACCAAGACAACCGCCTGTTGTTGGTCTGCTTTACTGAAAGAGGAAACGTTATCCGCATTATTAGCGCACGTCTAGCAACAAAAAAAGAACGAAGAGACTATGAAGAATTCACAGGCTTCAGAAGCAGATAACAACCCAGACAGTGATTTGCTTCCAGAGTACAACTTTGACTATCGTAAAGCCCGTCCTAACCGTTTTACTAGCCACGAGGAAAAAACTCCTTTGACAGTTATGCTCGATCCAGATGTTGCTGAAGTATTCACAACATCGGAAGCTGTGAACAAAGCGCTTCGTGCGTTACTATCTGCAATTCCCAAGACTTAAAGATAAAGGGAATGGGATTTCCTCATAGCGATTCCCCACACCCTAATTTGTTTCCTGAGTTTGCAAGCGAACTGTATCTTCCGGATCAGGCAGTTGAAATTCAAAATCAGATGGCTGTTGCAGAAGTACAGCGTTGGTCAGCGTTAGTTTATTTGCGGTATTGCTACAACAGGCATGAAGAATTAGTCACTTTTTGGAATTCTACAGTAATATTAAAATTCCAAGAATTAGTAAAATGATACTACACAGATGTGCATCAGAGTAAAGCTGCACTTATCTTTACTCTTTCACCAATTCAAATTTACCTCCAACAACCTTAACAAGGACAGGTTTAGTTTGACTTTGCCCCTCTAGATCAAACTGTAAAATTTCTCCAGAAGTTTCGCTAGATGGAATTTTTACATCTTGCAGTCTTCGTAGAACTGTTGAACGAGAGGCATCAGGGGACAAAGCTTGAATCAAAGCCTGCGTAGCATCAAAACTAGTAGCTGTCCGCCAGCTAATCTGTCCTCCCCATTGCTTCGCTGCGGCTTGTGCAAAGTTTTTTGATTGTGGTGTTTCTCTAAACCAGGGAACAGCTAGAGTCATGTCTTCAAGATCATTGCCTCTTTTTTGTAGGATTGTGTTGTTATATAAAGTATCTCCACCTAACAACATTAATTTTTGCCTGTTGGAGTTTTTGAGTCTAGCATTTCTTTGGGCAACAACTGCGGCAACGTTGAGAACCGTAGGAGTGCTTTGTATATCTGGAAATAACACAGCAGCTTGTACCTGGGATCTATACAAACTTTTTGCGATTTCTGTTTCTATATCCAGTTCTGCGTTGGTTAAATCAATTTCCCGAACAATTTGACCCTTTATTTGTTCAAAATTTCTTGTAAATTCCTTTGTCAAACTGCTGCTATGGCTGCTAGCAGAATTATAGAAAATGACAACATTGTTGATACCGAGGGACTTTTTGGCATACGTGGCTAACTTCTCTCCAATAAGAGCGTCAGAAGGTACTGTCCGAAAGAAAACAGGATTGCCATTGTCATTCAAGAATGTACTGGAACTAGTAGGAGAGATGATGGCTAAGTTAGCTTTTTTGTATGTGTCAAGTGCCGTTTTAATAGTATCGCTAGAGTTATATCCAATCACTGCGAGTACAGAAGAGTCTTTCACCAATTCATCAGCAATTTTTTGAGTTACTTTCGGTTTGTTATCATCATTAGCGATCGCAATTTCTAATAATCGATTATTTAATCCGCCTTTTTCATTGAACTGATTTTGTGCCTGCGCTACGCCTCGCAATATTTCTTGAGCCATGTCTGTGTTGTCTGCGGGCACAACCACTGCTAGTGTCAAAGGAGAACCCTGTTCCTTAGCAAGGGAATTGTTGTAGTAAATCAGTACTTCTGGATCACTGCGATTAGCCGTTGTAGCGGTTTTAAAATATCCTGCCGCATCCAAGTATTTGCCTTGTCGAAAAGCTTGAATACCCTGTTCACGAGCAAGGTTTTTAATTTTTGGAAAGAGGGTGCCCTCGCCTCGACTAATATTAATACTTTGGCTGACGACACAACCATTACCTAGAGCCCTTTGTTGACCTGCAGAACAGGGTGTTGACCATTGATAAAGGCCAAAACCAACAAAGGATAATATTCCTGTCGCCACCGCTATTGCAGCGATAGGAAATAGTTGATTGTAAGACTTTTGGCTATACTGGTTACTATTACTTGTTCTAGCCAAAGCTTTCCTAGAGGCAGGAGTTGGAATACGAGCTAAAAAATTAGTTGGTGGATTTGTTATTGTAGATTCAGTTTCCGCTAGAGTAATTTTTTGCAGTTTCTCCAATGCTATTGGGTTTTCCTTGTCAATTTTCAAGATTCGCTCAAACTGCTCCTTTGCTTGTGTTAAGTTTCGTTGCGCAAGCAAATTTTCTCCGTAGGTAGCAAGCGCACGCAACAATCCATCTTTATAGCGTGCGGGATCAGCTTCGTAGACCTGTGTATATAGTTTTACGGCTTTGTCGAACTCGTCTATCTCAAAATATCCTTGAGCCAAAGCCACTACTGTACTGAAGTGATTAGGATTGAGCTTCAAAATATGCTCATAAACAGCTAGTGCATTTTGTTTTTTGCCCTGTTCAGACATTACTCTTGCTTGTTTCAAGAGGAAATTAACTTTTTCTTCCTCTAAATTCTCTAGTTGCCATATCACCTGCCGCAGAGGGTAACGTTTGACTAACCAACGGCGGATTAATTCAACTTTGACTCTATGTCCTGTATTGTCCAAAAAACCGTCTTTGGTTAACTGTTCTAGCGCTTGAACTAGTTGTTCTGTTTGGATAACTCCATAGCTTTTAAGCAGCATTAATGCTTCTTTTGAATCCTTACTTTTCACGGGATCTGGAAAACCTCTCTCCAAACCTCTCTCCTGCAAGGAGAGAGGCTTTAAATTCTCCCCCTTCCCTTGTAGGGAAGGAGGCTGGGGGGTTAGGTTTCGCGTTGGTTTTTCGACATGACGTGAAAAGTCAGCTTCTGAATCTTCCTGGGCTAGCGCTATCGCTATCTTTTGAGTCTCCGCCACAGCTGAAAACACTACTTGTTCTGGGATAGACAGTCCGTTCCAAAACCATGCCAGCCCTGCCTCGGCAAGTTCAATTGCTTTGTCTACAATGCCCTCAACATCTTTGCGGTTGATAGTCCAGTTTTGTAGTTCCCGCGCTCTTCCAAATAGAGCAAAGCAAATGACTTGTGTAAAGTATGGATGTCCTGCAGACAGTTCTAAAATTGCTCGTATCGCATCTGGCTCGTATTCGAGCACACCCTGAGCGAGTTTAGTAATTAGCCGTTTAGCACTTAGCTCATCCAGCAAACCTATTTCTTGGATAGGTGCTTCCTTAAATACTTCAAGTATAGTTGGCAGTTCTTCTGGTTTCTGTCCTACAAGTAGAATGATAAAGAGATTATTTTGTAAAGTGATATTGCGTAGATAAGGGAAATTTTTTTTAACTAATGAGCTAGATTCTTCTGTCGTTAAACTATCAAACTCATCCAGTAATAATACTAGTTTTTTGTCTTGTAATTCTTTAAAAACTTTAGGTAAAAATTGGCTGGAAAAAATATATGGGTCTTTTTCTAAATCTGTAGTTGAAGGTAGCTTTATACTATCTTGAGCCAGTTCAAGGTAGTCTAATATTTCTGTCGCAAGAGTTTCCAAGATATTACTGAGAGATTTACCACTTTTGTCTTGTAAATCGAAGGGAACAAAGACAAAATCATCTGGTGCAACAAAGTTAGGAATATTACGAAGTACAGAGGACTTGCCTATGCGTCGTTGACCATGTAACAAGATAACCTTGACATTTTGTCTTAAATTGTCCTCAATAAAGCCGAACAGAGCTTCTCGTCCAAATATCAATTCCGGTTCATCGATTGGGCGACCAATGATGTAAGGATTGCGGCGAGTCGTTGAATAGGTCATAATAGTTCTCAATTTACTAAGCTACTGATCGTCTTATTGTGAAGAACAGCTTAAGATCACCCTGGCTCATCTTTACTCTTTCACTAATTCAAATTTACCTCCAACAACCTTAACAAGGACAGGTTTATTTTGGCTTTCTCCTTCTGAATCAAACTTTAAAATCTCTCCAGAAGTTTCACCAGCTTCAACTGTTAGAAGATCTTGATTTTTTAGATTTATCATAACTGTTGACCTATCGCCACTGGGACGTAAAGCTTTAATCAAAGCCTGCGTAGCATCAAAACTAGTAGCTGTGCGCCAGCTAACTGGTCCTCCCCATTGCTTCTGTGCTGCTTGTGCAAATTTTTTTGATTGTGGTGCTTCCCTAAACCAGGGGACTGCTAGAATCAAGCCTTCAATAGATTTTTCGCCTAGTTGCAAATTTTTCTCACTATATAGGGCATCCCCACCCAACAACTTTAGCTCTTTTCGCCCTTGGTTGTTAGGTCGGTTTTTAAGTCTAGTATTGATCTCGGCAACAAGTGAGGCAAACTCGAGTGCCTTAGAAGTGCTTTCCGTGCCTGGAAATAACACAGCGGCTTGTGCGTTGTCTTGTTGATACACACTGTTTTCAAGTTCATCTTTCCACTCATTTAGTTTTGAGTGCTTTAAATCAATTTTCTTAACAATTCTATTCCTTAATGGGTCTTCAAATTTCTTTGTAAATTCCTCTCTCAAACTGTTGCTATAGCTGCTACCGGAATTATAGAAAATGACAACATTGTTGATACCAAGGGACTTTTTAGCATACGTGGCTAACTTCTCTCCAGTAGCAGCATCAGAAGGTACCGTCCGAAAGAAAACACCATTGTCGCTGTCATTTAATAATGTGTTGGTACTAGTGGGAGAGATGATGGCTAAGTTAGCGTTTCTGTATGTATTTAATGCCTCTTTGGTAGCATCGCTAGTGTTATGTCCAATCACTGCCAGTACAGATGGGTCTTTCTCCAAATCCGCAGCCACTTGTTTCGCATTACTCGGTTCGTTATCATCGTTGGCGATCGCAATTTCCAATAATCGACCCTTTAATCCCTTTTTTTCATTGAACTGATGTTGTGCCTGCGCCACACCTCGCAATATTTCTTGAGCCTGCTCTTGTTGTTTTGCTGGCACAACCACTGCGATTGTGAAAGGAGTACCTTGTTGTTGCTTGGCACGGACATTGTTGTAGTAAATCAGTACCTCTGGGTCATTGGGCTTAGCCGTTGTAGCTGTTTTAAAATGTTCTGCCGCATCGGAGTATTTGCCTTGTTCAAAAGCTTGAATGCCCTTGTCACGAGCAGAGTTTTGAATCTTAGGAAAGAAGGTGCGTTCACCACGACTAATTTTTCTTTCATCTAGTTTGCAACCAACATAAAATACCTTCTGTTGACCAGCAGAACATGGCGTTGACACCCGATAAAAACCAATACCAGCAAGGGCAATTATTCCTATCACTGCTGCTGTACGGCGTAACGGAATTCGCCAACGCAAATGTGGAATAATCCACTCGCCTGGTAGACCTGGCAGGAGTGGTGGTTGAGTAGCACTAGCTTCAATATTAGAGATTTCTTGCAGTTTCTGTTCTGCTAATTGGTTTCTAGGCTCAATTTCCAAGATTCGCTCAAACTGCTCTCTTGCCTTTACCAACTCTCGTTGCGTGAGCAAATGTTCTCCGTAGGCAGCAAGCGCACGCAACAGTCCATCTTTGTTACGTGCGCGATCAAATTGGTAAGCTCGCGTGTATAGTTCCACGGCTTTATCGAACTCTTTCACCTCCAAGTATACTTGAGCCAGATTCACTACTGTACTGAAGTGATTAGGATTGAGCGTCAAAATTTGCTCATAAAAAGCCAGAGCATTTTGTGTTTTGCCGTTTTGACGCAGTGCCTCTGCTTGTTCTAAAAGGAGATTAATTTCTTCTTGCTTAAGTTTCTCCAATTCCAATATCGCTTGCCGCAAAGGATGACGTTTGATTAACCAACGGCGGACTAATTCTACTTTGACTCTACGTTCCGTATCATCCAAGAAACTATTGTCATTGTTGCCACCACCTAGTTGGTTCGCTGCTTGATTCAACGACTCTGTTTGGACTCCATAGTTTTTAAGCAGCACTAATGGGTCTTCTGGAACCCTCTGGCTGTTGGCAATAGCTATGCTTTGCGCTTCTGCCACGGCAGAGAAGACGACTTGCTGTTGGGTTGGCAGTCCTTTCCAGTACCAATCTAATCCACCTTCAGCACTCTCAATTGCTCTAGTTACAATATTATTTACATCGTCGCGAGTGACCTGCGATTTGTTTTCATCTCTTGCTTGCTGGAAAATAGCATGACATATGACTTGAGTAAAATAGGGATGTCCTGCTGATAGCTCCAGAATTGCTCTGATTGCATCCTGGTCGTATTCCAGAATATCCCGAACTGGTTTAGAAATGAGCCGTTTAGCACTTAGCTCATCCAGCAAACCAATTTCGTTAACGGGTGCATGCCCAAACAAATCAACCAGCTTTGGCATATCACTCAGATTCCGTCCCACTACTGGAATAATGAATAATTTTTTGTGCTGTTCAATCAGTTCTTTTAGATACGCAAAGAAATGCATATCTGCTTGTCGGTTTTCCCCTTGGGTGTGGACATCATCACTTAAAACATCAAATTCATCTAGTAATAACACCAGATTTTTCTCACGCAATTCCTGATGCACTCGTGCTAAGAAGTTCTGAGAAAAGATGTTTGGTTGTAACTCTGTAGCTGAGAGCAAGAGTAGCAGACTATTTTCAGTATTTAAGTGCTCCAGGCATTCGAGGTCGAGGATTTCTGTTGCAAGTGAGTGCAGAATCTGACTGAGGGAGCGCGAAGGTTTATCTTGAAGGTCAAAGTTTACAAAAACAAACTCATTGAACTCCCTCTGCTGAAAAAATAAGGGAATTTGTCTTAGTACAGATGACTTACCGATACGCCGTTGACCGTGTAGTAAGATAACCTTGACATTTTGTACCAGGTTGTCCTCGATGAAACCGAATAGACCTTCCCGCCCGAAGAAAAATTCTTCTTCATCGATTGGACGACCAATGATATAAGGATTTCTTTGTTGACTTCCAGCCACCACACTTTTCCTCGTTTGTGCTTATATCCAGTTAAACAAGCCTTGAATGGCTCCTTTCGGAAAAGCAGCTGACAACTTACCAAACAATTCAAGGGCAGAGGATATCTCTTGTGTATGGTTCCACAACCAGCGAATTGCTTGTGTGACGTTCTCGGTTTGTTCGTGACTCATCAACTTGAGAAACACCTTTCGCCGTTTTTCCAGTGATTCATTATTGGTGTTCCCCAGTTCTTGAATCACCCACTCCTCCATAAGTGAGGAAGTGAAAGAGAGAATCTTTTTATTTCCTTGTTCTGTACGGATAATCACGCGTTTTTCGCGTGAATTTGTCAGTTCTCCTTCTTTTCTCAATCCTGTACGGGTGATCACGCCCTGTTCTTCTAAATTCGTCAATTCTCGCTCTTTTTGGCTGAAGATGATGTCAATACCGCTTAAATCATAGCTGTTCTTATGCAAACGACCTTTCAAGCTAGACAAAGCTATCAGCATCAATAAACTTTGCTCTTGTTCACTGCATCTGTCCCAAATGTTTTGAAAAATCTGTTTCGTATCGCTTTCAAATTTTCCGGCAAAGTCTTGAGCATCCAGTGCTGTTCCTTGTGCAGTTCGTAGCTCTCTGTACAACAGAGAACCAGCATTTTGTAGTAGAGCTGGATGTCCACCTGCAATTTCTCGAATGATGTCCCGTAGTGGTTGTGATTGAGGTGTCTCTGGTACTATGCCAAGTAGTTGGTCAACTTCTTTCTCAGTAAGTAGTTTCAACGACTGGAAGAGATAATGGTTATACCACGGAGAACTGGCTGGACTAAGGGGAGGACCAAGTTCATTGAGGCGCATGAGCGAAGTAACAATCATTGAGAGATATTTTCTCTCCTGACAGTGGTAAGCCAAGTTACGACACTCGCTTAAGAATGTCACCATATCAGCTTGAGTGTATTGCTCATTTTCGTGGAGAGCTGCATCATAGTCATCTACTAGCAGCACTAAGAATTTTCCTTTCCTTCCCAGTTTCCGCAGTATTTGGCGCAAACAATCTTTCGTTGTTAACCCTTGTTCCAACAATTTCTCAATCTCAGTCTTTAAGGTAGGTTCAGTATCCAACTGATCCCTCATGCCAATCAAAACTTCTTTCCAAAAACCAGAGGGAGTGAAGGGATTAATACTCTGACAACTAAAACGAACAATCACAGCCTTGGATGGATCTTCTCCACGTTCTTCCCAAGCTTGCGGTGAAGCAATTTTTTCCAAAAAAGAGGACTTGCCCATTCCTGGTCCACCCCAAATTGCTAAGTGACTGCGATTGAAAATTTGATCAAATGCAGCATCAATCTCAGATTTCCGCCCTACAAAACTTTCTGGAGGAACTGTCTGTCCTACGATAAAAGGATTTTGTTGCATTACAGATATCCAAGCTTTTATATAAATTGCGATTATTTTTCATGTTAAAGCTTATACCGAAGTTAAGCTACAAGAGTTTTTCTTCTATATTCTTAGTAGGTGTAAGCAAAATCAACTCATGCACTTCTGGGATAAAAATCAATACGGTTCAGTTAAGGTTGATGTGTAAAAAATCATGTGTGTAGAGACGCGCCATGGCGCGTCTCTACATCGTCTTCCTGATAAGGGTTCTGGTCTTATCTGAACCGTATTGGGATAAAAATAGAAAAGAATCTTAACAAATTGTTTCTATCGTAAACCAAAGGCTCAGCAAATAGCTAAACCACGCAAGGCATAGCCAAGCCATTTCAGACAATGACTACCTGCTTGTAAAGTACGTAGGTGATAGAACTTAAGGAATAAAATTAAATTATTATTTTGCTTTGCTATGCAACGAGGTCACCGTAATTTTATCCTTCCTAGTATTTCCCCGCTATCCAAAAACCCTTACTTGTTTAATAAAAATTTGCGAAGCAGGTGAGCAGGGACACAGTAGACATTTAGGTATGGAGAAGTTATCAAAAATACTCTCTCCTCCACATCTGACTCCCTAATTAGTCTCCTGAATTTGCAGGCGAATAGTGTGTTCAGTCCCACCAGTCAGTTGTAATTCCATAACTTCACCACCAAGTGGTTCCAAGCATTCAAGCAGTTCTCGCAAACGTGGCGTACTTGCACCCGTATCTACATAGAGACGGTCTGATAAATTACCAATTTTCTTCCAAGCCATGTACAATTTGGCTATCATCTGTTCTAGCTGGGATGCTTGATTCACCAAGTCAGCGGCTATGCTCAAACAGCCCACTCTTTGAGCTTCTATGAGTGCTGTTTCGATGTCAACCTCTTGGACAGTCAGCGCTTGGACTTGAGCTGCGGCTTTGAGATATTTTGCTAAGTTACGTGCTTCTGTGGTGACTTGTTTGAGAGTATCCACATCAGGATTTTGGGCTATTTCTTTTTGGATCGCGCTTTGGTGAGACTCTGGTAATTTTTCCATCTCCTTCACCAGTGGTGCAAGATAACGGGGAGGAAGGGAATTATCTGCTGCTTTTTGCTTGACTGGTTCGGGTAGCAACTCGGAAGACATCGCTGTCCATTCGTCGTTGATTTGACGCACTTCTCGCCTGGTGATGCGATCGCCTTTTTGTGCTGCTTCACCCACCATCTGCTGGACTTCTGGCGCTGCTTTGGCTGTTTCGACAAACGCCCGTTTGCTGAAGTTATTGATAGCTGATGGTTCTAGTCTTCCTTCTTCTAAGAGCGTATCAGCACTGTTTGCCAGTTGAATCCAACTATAAGCCTGGCTTTTGCTGATTTCCCGTTCTTTGAGCCAATTAAGAAAGCCGGTTCCCCGTCCATCGCCGCCCTTTTTCTCTCTGTCGCGGATGGCGCGTAATATTCGTCCCCGCCAGATTTCGGTTTGTAAGTCAAAGCGATCGCACACCTGCCAAGCTATATCCAGCTGCTGTTGAAATTCCGTCTCTGGAATTCCCTCATCTTCTGGATCGGGCAGTTCAAATGTTAAATCTGCTGGCTGTTGCAAGAGATCAGCCAGTTCATTATCGTTGTATAGCACGATGTATAGCTTAGTAGTGAATGCGCTCGGCTTATTATGCCACAATCTGGGGGAACTGTAACCGATGATTTTTTTTAGCGTATACCACTAGCTAAGATTCCTAAAATTTTATTGACATCTTTCAGGTAATATTCACTTAAGTCAATAGAGATAACTTGCCCTTCTAGTTTCAAAAATTGCCAAATGCTTCCAGTCGTGACAGTTCCATAAATTGTCATATTTTCATTACCCGCTCGTTCGTTCAATATTCTTGCTGCTAACATTTCTGCCACACATTGTCCTAAACCAGCCGGAATATTTTCTTTCTTTGCCTCCACAATAATAATGACTGGTGCTGTCACAATTAATCTTTCTGGAGAACGGGTAATAATAAAATCGCAAATACCATTTAAACCTTGTGCAGGATCAACATTAAATTCTACTCCAGAAAACAAATTTATCTGGTTATTTAACTGTCGTCTCAAGTCTAGCAAAATTGGAGAAATAATCATTTCTGACCGAGCTTTCTCACTATTGCTTGCAACAGCAATAGGTAAATTATATTGAAGGACTTCTTTTAATAATTGACTGCATTCTAAATCAGGGACATTCGCAAAAATATTAGTTTCTTCAATAGTAGTGATTTGAAAAGTTTGTTTAACTTTTTCTAGAGTGAAATCGCTGTATGCCATATTAGTTTAGTAATTTTAATCGTATTTTGCCGTAACCACAGCACCCCACCCCCAGCCCGTCTACCACGTGGTAGAGGGGAGGCAAAAGGCACTTTTGGCGGACTGGGGTTTTTACCATTTCCCATCACACCGCATTAACTAATCTAAAATCCGGTTTAATCGTTCCATATCAGATGATTGCACGGTTGGCAAAGAAATAGTGTATGCAAGCAGCTTATTGCATACTCTGAGTAGCTCACTGGTGAGGTAGGCTCAAATTTCATCTAATTCATTTGTATCAATTCCTGTGTCTTCTGGTGTCCTTTCACCTTCAGAGGTATCAATGGCTTGTAGAACCTGTTTAACTATCTTTGCGTGCAACAATTTTCCTGAATGAAAAGGAATCACAACTCTTATTTCTTCTCGACAATAAATTCTGTGACTCCCTTTACTTATAATCTAAATAAACCCTGCATCTAGTAAGACTTTTTCAGCTTCTTTCGCAGTTAAGCGCGGAATTTTAGGCAACTTTCACCTCCAAGATCATTGTTAATATTTCCTTGTTCTGAAGCGCCTGTTTTTCTGAGTTTGACAATGTTTCTATATAAATTTCAACTGCTTCTTTGATATGTGTCTGTACTTCTTCTAACGAATCACCTTGAGATTGACAGCCTGGAAGTTCAGGACAATAAGCATAATATCCATATTCATCTTTTTCAATAACAATGCTGACTTTATACGCCATATAAATGTGCTCCTTTTTCATGAAAATTTAATTTCTTGAATTCTAAATTTATCAAGTTATCAGTTTTGATTCAGTTTCATATGGGCGAAATCTCCGTAAACATTGCACAACGGACGTATTTATTTATAGCTTATCTAGTTTTTCAAAATGTATTGACTGATAATTTCCTTTAATTCTTGAGGTGCTTCAAGCGCTATAGCAGCTCCCAAGGACGTACAACCCACCACCAAAGTAATGTTTCCACAAGGCTTGGTGGCTCATCATTGGGACACCATTCTATAGTTTCATATAAATGTGTTGTGCTAATTATGGGATTTTCAGCTGATAACCTCAACTTACCCACAAAACTCATAGTACTGTGTGCCTGTGAAACCGCGCGGGGGAGGAAGTTAGATTTTCCATTTGATTTCCTTGCGTTGTTGGGTTATGCGATCGCTCTATTCAACCTACAATTAGCTTGATTTTAGGCTGTTTTACCGCCATTTCTAGAAATCCAGAATGTGTTCAATAAACAACGCCACAAAGAGTAATTCTGAAGATTTAAGGAAATTTTGTTTCTAAAACAGAAACCATATTGGCTTGCGTAGAGGAGCCTCGTACAATCAACATTAAATTCTCCGGAGAATTTCTCAAACAATTCAATAAACAACTGATATCAGGATTCGCGATCGCAGGAATATCGCTGTCATTGATAAATTATTGAGGCTTAAGGATGAACACAAGTGCAAAGCTTCAGTGTATTTTTTGCTGCTCGTTTTCTAAGTTTTATCGTTACAGTTTAGCTGTGTTGATGGCTGTGGTTTTGCTGTCCGACTCAGTGGGGGCAACGCTGAAAGGTAGAGAGTTGCAGATAGCACAGCTACCAGAAACTAATTCTCAACAAGCAACTCGTGCAGCGGCACAAAAAGCTTTTAATGAAGGAGTTACATTTTTCAAAGAAGGTAGCGCAGAATCACTAAGACAGGCGAGAAAAAAATATGAAGTAGCTTTGCAACTGTGGCAGAAAGTGGGGGATAAAGCAAAGCAAGCTCTTACACTCAATAATATCGGGGTAGTTTACGACGCTTTAGGAGAAAAACAAAAAGCACTTGAATTCTACAACCAAGCACTACCTTTGTATCGTGCAGTCGGCGACAGGCGTGGAGAAGCTGCAACACTTAATAATATCGGGCTAGTTTATGACACTTTAGGAGAAAAACAAAAAGCACTTGAATTCTACAACCAAGCATTTCCGTTGTATCGTGCGGTGGGCGACAGGCGTGGAGAAGCTGTAACACTCAATAATATCGGGGTAGTTTACGACGCTTTAGGAGAAAAACAAAAAGCACTTGAATACTTAAACCAAGCACTTCCGTTGTTTCGTGCAGTCGGCGACAGGCGTGGAGAAGCTACAACACTCAATGGTATCGGGCTAGTTTACGACACTTTAGGAGAAAAACAAAAAGCACTTGAATTCTACAACCAAGCACTACCTTTGTATCGTGCGGTGGGCGACAGGCGTGGAGAAGCTACAACACTCCATAATATCGGCGCAGTTTACGACGCTTTAGGAGAAAAACAAAAAGCACTGCAATTCTACAACCAAGCATTTCCGTTGTTTCGTGCAGTCGGCGACAGGCGTGGAGAAGCT
>NZ_CAWUDP010000096.1:0-35968 GCF_963920835.1 Scytonema sp. PCC 10023 | reverse complement strand
CCCACCTAAATTAAAAATTTTAGGTGGGGACTGCGCTCTAACATTTCAGTTCAACTAAATAAACCATGAGGTAGGGGCACGGCATTGCCGTGCCCTTACGAAAATTTGTGGCTCAATTAACTGAAAATAGCTGTAAAAAATTTTGAAAAAGGGTAGCGCAATCCTGAAGTGAGGTAACACATTATGCAAGTCTTAGATAACTTGCAATGTTTAAATAGAACAAAATTACTAGATTGAGTGGATTTACCCTATGTGGAATTATTTCTACACAAGGTAATAAAATTTACCACTTAACTATGGTAAATTAACTGTTTATCGTTTTTGGATATCTTGATACAGATTTTACATTGATGGATTTACAGTGTAGAGTTAAAGAATTTTCAATGTGCTTTAGGATGAACGTATTGACAAAGTAGACAAAAGGTTTAGGCTTAGTAAATATGTATGGCTCAGGGTATGTTTACCAAGGGAGTGCGTAGGGCGAATAAATATTTTTATATAAAAAATTATTCTCCTGATTCTATCGCCCCCAAAGCCTTCAAAGAAGCCTTTTCGGCATTTGTCAAACCAATGACGCCTGTAATATCCATACGCTCATACAGGTGATTGGACTTAAGCAGCTGTCGTTGGTTGCGAGTGTCTACATCCCAAAGCTGTATGTTCTCATCTTCACCACCGCAGGCAAGTAGCCGACCATCAGAACTAAACGCTACTGAGCGGATCTCCCCTGTGTGTTCACGTCTGAGAATATCTAGGCATTCACCTGTACTGACTTTCCACAATCTAACGGTTGCATCGCCACTGCCACTGGCAAGGATTTGTCCATCGGGACTGAAGGCAACTGAATAAACTTGTTTGCTGTGTCCCTTAAGCGTTTGCAAACATTCACCTGTGCTGGAGTTCCATAGTTTTACGGTTTGGTCTTCGCTACCACTTGCTAAAATTTCACCATCAGGGCTAAATGCAACTGACCAAACTGAGTCTTTATGGTCTGTTAAAGTTACAAGACATTCCGCTGTATCGAGATTCCACAGCTTAACTGTACTATCGGCACTGCCACTGGCAAGAGTACGACCATTGGGACTAAAAGCAACTGTCCAAACCCAGTAGCTATGCCCTTCTAATACCTTAAGACAAGAACCCGTGTTGGTGTTCCATACTCGAATCGTTCGGTCTTCACTGCTGCTGGCAAGGGTTTGCCCATCTGGACTGAAAACCACTGTCCACACCCAATTACTGTGTCCTGTGAGGGGTTGGATGCATTTGCTGTTGCTAATGTCTTTGATATCCCAAAGCTTGATAGTATAGTCAGCGCTGCCACTAGCGAGGATTTGTCCATCTGGACTAAAAGCAACAGAGCGAATGCGTCCCATATGTCCTTTGAGCGGATAGTAAATATACGTACGTAAATCCCATAGCCTAATCATATGGTCATCACGACCACTAGCAAGAATTTGACCATCTGGACTAAAGGCAACCGAATAAACATCACGGGTATAGCCTTGTAATTCATTCAAGCAATTGCCCGTTGCCACATCCCAAAGCCTTGCCGTTTGGTCATCACTGCTACTGAGCAAAGTCCGTCCGTCGGGACTGAAAGCAATATCCCACACGTGACTAGTATGCCCTTGTAAGATTTTCAGACATTTACCCGTGTGTATATTCCATAACTGAATTATCCAGTCTTCGCCGCAACTACCCAGCGTTTTTCCATCAGGACTGAAGCGTATCTTATATATTTTTTTACTAGATTCTTCTAGTGTCTTCCAGCATTCTCCTGTGGAAGTATCCCAAAGCTTGATACTTTGGTCTTCACTGCTACTTGCTAGCATTTGTCCATCTGGACTGAAGGTAATAGACCAAACCTGGCTAGTATGTCCTTGTAAGGTTTTAAGACATTCCCCATTATAGATATTCCAAAGCTTGATTGTGCCATCAGCACTGCTACTGGCAAGGATACCATCTTCAACAGGACTAAAAGTCACTGACCAAACCCAACCACTATGTTCCTTAAGAGTTTTCAAGCAGTGTCCAGTCTTAACATCCCACAGTTTAATAGTTCCGTCTTCACTAGCACTAGCTAAGATACGACTATCTAAGTTAAAAGCAACCGAGTAAACTTTATTGGTATGTTCTTTCAGTGTATGAAGACACTCGCCTGAGTGTACATACCAAATTTTAATAGTGTAGTCTCCGCTACCAGTAGCTAAGAATTGGTTGTTTGGACTGAAGTCTAAAGCCCAGATCCAGCCAGTATGCCCTTTGTAGATGTAAAGTTGTTTAGTATCTGCAGTTCGCCAGAGACGCACTTCTCCATTAATGACACCTGTGGCAAAAAACTCTCCGTTGCGACTAAATCCGACAGATTGCAAACTTGACATTGTCTCTTTAAAGACAGAACCAGTCAGGTCAGCATTCGTAAAGCTAGTACCTTTTAACTTAACGTCTTTGAAATAGGCGTGCCAGATAGTCAAGTTGGAAAAATTATGCTCACTTAAATCTATATCAGGTTGCTCTTTATCAGGTTGACGAATCTGAAGTTGACGCAGCAAATTGATCAAGTTAGCAGCAACATATCCCTTTTTGACTGGAGACTGCTGTTGTAGAGAATTTATCATTTGAAGTAAATGGGATTCCAGTTGATTGCCAAAAACGCTAAGTAGCTTCTTTTTGACAGGTTCTAAAATGAGTCGCTCTTGTGTTTTGCGGATATAATCAAGCGATCGCGCTTTCATCAATGGGTAGGCATTGACGAATCCCAGGGTTCTTCCTTGAATGATTTCTTGGCTAACTTCTTCAATCAATCGTTCTGTGACATACTCCATCACCACGGACTGCTGACCAAACTTATTGGAACCTGCTTCTTTTTCAATAAATGAGCGCCGCAATAGAGATTCGACAGCTTCCAACACTCTATTTGCTGGTTCTGGTGTAATGAGTTCTGATTTTAATTCTGTCAAAGACACAGATTCGCGTGCGCTCGCCAGCCAATACATCAGTTGTTTTTCCAACTCTGACAGGCGATTAAATTGTTGGTCTAAAAGAGTGCAAATATCTCCGTAAACTGCGGTTTCTTGGCGAATTTGATTTAAAAATTCTTGAACCTCATTGCTAAATAGGTCATAGATTGTCGTGGCAACTATCTTGAGAGCCAGAGGATTACCCGAGTATCGTGATACTAATTCGCTTAACTGGGCATCTGAACAGGAACGTCCTTGATCTTTTAAACCTTTGTCTTCCAGAATTGCTTTAGCTTCTTCTAAATATAGTCCCGAAAGCTGCAACACCTTCACTGGCAAATTCTCCCCTGCCAGTGCTGCGACTTGCCTAGGCTTTTCCCGGCTTGTGATTAGCAAACAACTCTGGTGTGCAGCTTCTGCTACCTTTTGCAACAAATAACCATAGTTTTCATATCCTGGTTGGCACTCTCCTGCCCGTTCGTAGGTTTTGCCTTCACCACTGCGAAGTATTGATTCTACGTTGTCTAAAATCACCAAACAACGGCGTTTTTTCAAGATATCAATCAGGCGCAGTATCTTGCTGTTATCGTTGTCTGGCAACTCGGGTTCTGAATTATGAGATAGGAATTGCAACAGTTGTGTGAGAATCTCTCCAAAGGGTGGACTATTGCGGAGCGATCGCCAAATCAAATAATCAAAATTTCTCCCTAGTTTTTTAGCAATTCGTGCTGCTAGCGAGGTTTTGCCCATTCCTCCCATACCTAACACTGCAACCAATCTACAGCGTTGGGAATTAAGACCCAAAATCCATTGTTCTAACTCCAAAAGTTCCTTTTCTCGACCCCGAAAACCCTCAACGTCTACTGCTTCACCCCAGTCCTCGCGCAATGTCTTAATATCTGCTTTAGCAGTTTGTTGGTACAAGGCTGATAGCTTTCGCTTGAGATTATTGAGTTTTTTGTTACTAGTTCCCTCGATACCAAATTTGCGATAACTCTCTCCTAGTCTTTTTTTCACTGCTAGTTGGGAAATATTCAGTTCTTCAGCTATCTTGGCTCCTAAATAGTCATTTAATGCCAGCAGAAGAGTATCTAGCTCGATTCTAGTAACACCATAATTGGCTGCTACCTCTTTAATGAAACTTTCTGGAACCTGAGACACAGAATTTTTTGGCACCTGATTTGGGCTCACTGGCGCAGTGCCAGTAGATAACAGTGAGCCTGTTAAGGGTTTGGGGTTAGTTCCTGCTCCTGATTGAGATTAGACTTCTTTTTCAGAATTGGGGTTAGTTGTTCTGCAATACCTTCTAACTGAATCGCATTACAAGCAATGTCAAAGGCAAACTCTACGGGCACTCTTGCATCGAATTGTGGATCATAAGCTACTAGAGCATCGTAAAAGCCTACGGCAAATTCGATTGCAGCTTTATCACCAATTTCATCATTCATGCCAATCACATAATCAATGTATTGCACTATTGCGTTTGCTTGAAACTCACTATAGCAAGCATTTAACAGTACACACTCTACTTGCTTAGCAAAATACCTGAATAATCCAGCCAGTGCTTCTCCTGTTACTAGCTTTTCTTGCCCATTTTCATCTTCAAATCATAATCCCTTTGTCCATGAGCCATGTCCAGAAAAATGGATAATGTTTGGTCGAAAATCTAAAATGGCGCGACGAATATCTCTTGGACGTACCGCCCACTGTTGCCGCAGAATAAATTTGTCACGTTGTCGCGTTCGCTCCAACCCTTCCTGAATGTCACGCACTTCCTCATCCAAACGCAGCCGCGATGTCTGTTTCGGATTGGCTGCTACAATCAAGATTTTTTTAACAGGAGTGTCGCTGCTCATTCTAGGATCTAGGACAAGTATCTTTTCCTGCTAATATAACGCGAGTTCGATGAAAAGAGTCTGCTAACAAAATAATCAGGGATACAGCTTCCAGTGCAGTACGATAGAATCTGCCTTCCAAAGCTCCATAAAACTCACATTAATATAGCGTTTACAAGCCGGAGAGGTGCTTAAAGCACTTCTCGGCTTTTTGCGTAAATCTGTATTACATGGAGAGCAAGAACTATGAACCGAAATCAGGGCAGTCGTCTATTCAGGTTAGCTTCTCGTTTGCTCAAATATTTTTTACTGGCATTATTTGGCTTGGCGATCGCTTATGTTGTGTCAATAACTTTTGGGGTAGTAAATATTGCCCTCATCCTACCGTTGGTATTCGATTGGGTTGGGCGGTTGGGACTTATCCTGTTTTGTTTGATAGCAATAACAGTCATTTTTGAGTCGTTGCGTTAATCGGCTCAATGCCTGTTACGCTTTTTGTGCTTTGTGGGGTCAACTAACTTGTATGACTGGTTAGGTTCAGGAGTTGGAGGAAAGGGACGCCCAGAGGTTGATGTCACCTCTTGCCCCGTACTTTGTCCATTAGAGTTGATGAGTTCGTACTGTCCGCTTATGGGAGTGCGATCGCCTGGGTTGTACAAGGTGGATTGTTGTTTGTTGGTTGGCTCCTCTTCCCGCATCAAGAGTGTAGTGACAGCATTGTAGGTTAAAGCAAACTTGCATTGGATTTCAAAACCAGGAAGATAGCCGCCGTGATAAGGTATTTCTTCTAAGTTGCTGAACGCCCCTTTAATCTCTGAAATTGGTTTTATCAACTGCTCGCTGCGCTGGCTCCAATTAATGAGTAAAGCATCCAATATCTGTTGAAACTCAAGCGCATGTAGTGTTGCATCATCTGGATTCGTTTGGCTGTCTACAACAATCAATATCTTTAAAGTGATCTTGAGCGTAGTTTGAGCTTCTGAAAAATCATCGTTCTTACTAACTTGGGTATGAAACTCGTCTACATGAAAACCGAACTGCGCTCGAAAGTGTGAAAATTCCTCTGTTTGGAGTTGGTGACGAAGATAGGGTAGTAATCCCGCATCATTATCCAATAGGATTTGGCGAACGGTTAGCTCGTTTGTCATAATTTATCTAAAAAGTATCTACGTTAAGGCTTTCAAACTCAACATTTTGGCTTGAAACAGCAGAATACAACATCCTCCAAAGTGACCAGAGTTAGCTCACTCTTTGTGCTGTTGCATTTTGTTCATTCTGAAAGTTGTGTCATCATGTCGCCAATTGCCACGGTTCCACTGGTAATAACCTGTGCCAAAACACCTGTCTGCGTGTGTTGAAAATGCTTTTTCAGCAGAGTCAGCAGGGAGATATCTCGTTCTCCCGTTTCTGGATGAACATCAATATTTAAGCAGCGATTAATTCTGGCTGTAATGGCAATTCGGGCTGTACCAAGTTGCATTTCTTTGCCCACCCAGTCAAATTCTCCCCAGGCGGGTACACCATCTAAAACAATATTGGGGCGGAAACGCCGGACATCTACCTGAAGTCCGGCTAACTCACTTAAATTGTCAAGACTTGCTTGACTCACAAGAGAAATATGCACGGCTTCCCGGTCAGGATAGCGAGTTTTGCCAAATTCTCCCACAAGCTGCAAAGGTGCGCGGTTTGGATGTCTAGCAGTTTGGCTGGGATAAATTCCTGCGAGGTATCCTGTGAAAAAGGTAGCTATGCGATCGCGTCCTGTAGGGCTATTCGTATCAGCAACCAATAACTCTACGCCTTTGCGCTTTACTGTTAAACTGCCAGTGGCTGCTTCGTAGGAACAATCCAACGCTGCAAGTCCTGACCAGTCATTTTGCATGGCGAAGTGTTGCTTTTTCATCCACGGCACTTGTGTAGAGTCGGGATATTGTGCATCTTCTTTGAACATTAACGCAAAAGAGCGATCGCCCCTGATGCCATGTCCAACTTGCACCTCAACGCGATCGCACTTCTGGGAACTTAACCCTTTAAATGGATGAATAAATAACTCTTTGACACAAATCTTGGTCATTGGGAATTGGTTACTGGTAATTCGGCTTGTAATTAGCGCTGTTTGCGCTCACCCTCCGGGTATGCCTTCGGCACGCCTGACGGCGTTAGCGAAGCTCCTCCCTTAGGAGGCACGCCATGTACCTCCAAGGAGGGAAACCCTCCTATGTCCTTCGGACACGCTTCGCGAACAGTACTGGTCTCACTACTAACCTATCAGAACAGTACGGGAGGGTGAGAACCCCTACCTTTTAATCCGGGGATGAAACCCGACCCGACGGGTTTTAACCCGGAGTTTCTCTTCTTTCCGGAATGTTCCTACAAGATAGGGTATAATTTTGTAGGAGGTGATGAAACAATGTTGAGTTTAACTTACGAGTACAAAGCGATGCCCACAGACGAACAAATCCAGCAGATTGAACACACCTTAACAGTGTGTCGAAAAGTTTGGAATTTTGCTTTGCGAGAACGCAAAGATTGGCTCAACTCTCGTAAGTGTTCTGTCAACGCTTGTTCCATCGTTTCTGAATACATTACACCAGCTGATGCACCCTACCCCAATTACTACGAACAAGCCAATTCGTTAACTCGTGCTAAAGCAGAATTTCCGGAACTTAAAACTGTCAACGCACAAGTGTTGCAACAAGTCTTGAGGAAATTAGAAACAGCTTTTGTAGACATGAGTCGAAAAAAGATGGGCTTCCCTCGGTTCAAGAACAGATACCGGATGCGGTCATTCGTGTATCCACAATTAGGGAAAGGTCAAGTTCTCAAAGGCAATCAAATTAAATTGCCACAGTTGGGATGGATGGAATATGTCAAGTCTCGCGAAATCCCTGATGGTTTCAAGGTGAAACAAGTTCGGATTGTTCGCAAGGCTTCAGGATATTTCCTGATGTTCACACTGGAGTGTAATGTTAATGTGCCGCCCCCGGTGAAGAGCGGGCATCCCAGAGGAATTGATTTAGGTTTGGACAAGTTTGCGGCTACTTCTGATGGTGAATTGATTGAGCGTCCCCGTTTTTTAAACACACTGCATCGCAAGCTGAAATTGCTGCAACGCAGGCTTAGAAATAAGAAAAAGGGATCTAACAATCGCCATAAGTTAAATCGCAAGATTGCCCGACTCCATCAACGCATCTCAGACACTCGCAAAGATTGGCATTTTAAGTTAGCCCACAAGCTTTGCAATGATGCTGGAATGGTTTTCGTTGAGGATATTGACTTCCGAACTTGGGCAAAAGGGATGTTGGGCAAACACACTCTTGACGCTGGATTTGGGCAGTTTGTCGCCATCTTGCAATGGGTGTGCTGGAAACGGGGTGTGTATTTTGACAAAGTGGAAAAGGATTACACCTCGCAAGTTTGCCCACAATGTGATACTCACACCGGAAAGAAAGAATTAAAGGACAGAATACACTCTTGTCCTGAATGTGGCTACACCACGCATCGCGATGTGGCATCCGCACAAGTGATCCGAAACAGAGGGGTCTCTGGGCTGGGACGCAGCCTGGAAGAAAATGCCTGTGGAGACGGTCTGACGGGGACTGGAAATAGTCTAGTTAAGAGTCGAAAAAGCAGGAACAAGGGTGGAGAAGCGCGACTTCAGTCCGCTTCGTAACATCCTTTGAGAATCCTTGTGGCTTCAGCCCGGGGAGTACGTCAATATCCATTGCTCAATCCTTAACAGAACCAATCTATTTCTGTGCAACTGGCTGATTTTTTGCACCACCACTTCCTGCACCCGTTATGCTGCGGAAATATAAACCACCAACTGTTACTAAAAATACAACATATCCCACTGCTTGCACAACATACAGATATTGTCTATAGCCAAATAAGGCTTTGAGAACAACGCCAGGAAACTGTTCGTCGGGTAGGATCTTGGAAGTATCCCAAACCATTGGACCTAAGATGCAAGAGTGGATTCTGGTAAACCGTTCGTAATAAAAACAAAGGCTTTCTGAGGCGCGATTGCTCAGAGCAAGGGTAGTAAAAGCTTCGTCGAATTTATGCAAAGCTGTCACCACTAACCCAGCCACAATCAACACTAAGAAAACCCCCATGACCTGGAAAAATTGGCGAATATTAATTTTAACGCCCCATTGAAATAACAGCACGCCAATTGCAGCCGCGACTGCAATACCACTAATAGCGCCAAGGCTGGGAATAAGCCCTTGTTGAGAAGCAATGAACAGAACAGTTTCAAAGCCCTCACGCACAACGGCAACAAATACTAAACTAAAAACACCCCAACCAGCATATGAGTCCTGTTTTAAAGCATCTGTTACGGCTCCCTCTACCTGAGCCTTCATAACTCTGGCTTGCTTGGTCATCCAAATGAGCATCCAGCTGAGCATAGCAATTGCTAACACGCTGAACACACCTTCCATCAATGGCTCAACTACTGATGAATACTGGGGATTAATTGCACTTAGTGCTTGAACTATCCAAGTGAACAAAAAACCGATAAATGCACTGACAATGATGCCAACACCGACACCAGCATAGACCCAAGGGTTTAGTCGCTGTTGTTTAGCTTTTTTTAGCAAAGCTAGCACAATGCCAACTACGAGAGCAGCTTCTACTCCTTCTCGGAGTGTAATTAAAAAAGTGGGTAAAGCAGCACTAAAGTTCATTATTTGTCCTTTGTCCTTGGCGCTTAGTCATTAGTCATTTATTTTATACTAATGACTAATGACTAATGACTAATAACTATTCACTGAAATCGCATAACATCTGTTGGAGTTCGAGATTATGCGTTTCTTCTTCACTAATCATATGACGAGCAAATTCTTCCAGAAAACTGTTGGCGTTGCTAACAGTTTCAAACAGTTTTTTATACAACCCTAGCGCTTTTGCTTCGTGCGCTAGACTTTGCGCCAAGAAATCCTTGACTGAGTACTTGTCAGTGTCTTCTACTGAAGAAATTTTCCGACTAGGACGACCTTCCAAACCCGTGAGAATTTCTCCCACTTTTTGGGCATGAAGTAGAGACTCGCTCGCCTGCTCTTTGAAAAAATCGACCATAGAAATGCGGTAAGAACCAGTGACCATTAAGGAATAGTGAGTGTAACGCACTACTCCCGCTAACTCACACTCAAAGATTGAGTTCAGTAGGTCCATTGTTTGTTTCTGATCAAGCTCTCGCATCATGTTGTTAATTCTAGTGATACGTGAAAGTTTTTGAGTTCTTAGCGATGAGTGATGAGTGATGAGTTATGCTTGATAACTCATCACTCATCACTCATTTTAAATTCTCGCCCGAGAGTAAAATTCTAGGCAAGTACCACTACAAACAATTCAAGCAGTCTATCGCTGCGCTTGGGTGCTAGAACTATCAATGACTTTTTGAGAATTTTGCTCAATGGTTTTTACTAGTTTGGTGACATCTTCGGGAGTCTTAATTGGTTGATCTGGTGGAATTGCAGAGGGCCAAACTTTTGTCAGTTCAGTCATACTAGTTTCAATTGCTTTATGTTCTGCGGGATGCTCTTTAGCCATTTTGCTGGCAATTTCTTTGTATAAGTCGTTAGCGTAGTTGACAAAGCCACGGGAATCTTGATATTCAATAGCTGCAGAAATTTTTCCATCTGCGATTGCCGCACCATATTCTGAGTTAGCTGCATCTAGCAACCCGTTCATCACCTGCAGCACGAATCTCGGTTGCGATCGCTGATCTGCTGGTAAAGCTGTCACAGCACTATCGACAGATTGCATGGAAGAGGCAAAATCAGTTTTCACCTTGGCATTTTTAGGGTTAGATTTGACGAAATCTTGCAAACTAATCAAAGATGTCTTAAACTCTTTGACTTTACGCTCATTTAATTGCTCTTCTACATCAACATAAATCTCTTCAACTGGATGTCCAATGTGAGGTTCCGCCTGTTTTGGCTGATTTTGATCCAACAGTTCTTTTGCTACCAAAAGGTGTCCTTTCATTAACCCGAGTTTCGTCATGTAGTCAACATCTTTTGGTTCCCCAGTCAGAACCACTTCCTGAATAGTCACTTGGTCTTTAATTTGGTCGAATTGCTCTTGGGTAATCACCTTTTTAGAGACTAAGTCCTCAGGACTAATGTAGGGACGACTCGCCTGAATTTTGTGCGATAGTGCTGGAACACCAAGCTGTGCCTCAAACTTATCCAACTCCGACAAGATCGCATTATTGATATTGATTTTCTTTTTGTTACCGTGTCCGCTGTGATTTACTGCCTCAGTAGCCTGGGGACTGGAATTAGCAGTCGGTGCAGTCGAATTTTCTGCGGTTGGCGTACCGTTACAGGAAGTTAGAGCGAAAATGGCTGCAGTAGCAATAGTTAAGCAGATGTAACGGAATTTTCTCATTCTTGCTCCTAAGAGTATTTGAAAGGTAATCATTAAAACATTCAAACAAGTATTGATCGATGGATTTGACAGTGTGTCTTAGATTTTGCTATGATACTTTCTCACAAATGAGATTAATTTTCAACTACTTACTAAGATTTTAACCATGATTTCATAACAATTCTCAGTTATTGAATCACTAAAATCCTTATAGGACGACAATCTTCCTAATTAATCGCTGATGCTACATCTGCATATTTGAGACTGTAGAGGAATTAAACTAGGCACGAAAGAATCGACAACAAAGCTAGTCTCCTGACCGACAGTCAGAGGGCGCATTATGTTCTAATCATAGAATCAGTGTTGTCAGTCCTACTAAAGTAAACCCCCTTGCGATACCGAATCAGGTAGCAAGGGGGAACACAACTGGGAGAAATTGAAAACTGTATATTCCTTTTTCAGCCTGTGGCTGCAAATCTTGTTATTTGACGAGACGCTGTTTGAACTTACCGTTAAGTATCAAAGATTTAACATGATTTGCGAAAAAATTTTATGAATGCAAAAAATATCGAGGAGTTTTCTTTTAGCCAAGCCCGCACACTGCTGAGGTGAAAATCTGCAATGTAATGCATATATGCTAAGTTGCCAGTTGCAATACCCAAAAATGCAACAACAGTTGACCAAAATGTTAGGGTACGCATTTGAGGGAAAATTTTACTCACTCTGCAAAGTAATGGAAATGCTAAATGTCCTATGTGTACAGCAACAAACCTTGCACGTAATGCTCTAAAACCGTCAATTCTTCCCATCCATTGATGACAAGGACTAAGATGCAATAGGTTGAATAAGGGCAAAAATAGAAACATCCCAACAGACAATAAGTTTAGTCTATTAATTGCAACTTTAGCAATATGTAGCTGCTTTGAAAATTTCCCAAAAATTGAATCAACACGTGAATCTCCCACCATAACAAATCCTCAGTTGGTGTTCAACAAACAATTATTGATGATGAGGGAATCTAAATTAGGAAGTCCCCTCCCATTAGGTAAATGGGGTGCCCTGGTACTTAAGAGAAACTTCTCGAAAGTGTATACTTTTTTAATGCGTTTTACACACTTATTTGAGCATACATACTTTTACGGAAAAAATCTACAGTCAAAAAAATAATAGATTTATTCTTTGACATAATGGTGATAATTTTTTGTTATTGTTTTCCGTGAGTTTCATAGCAAAACATCTTTTTACTGAGTTCAAAGCGATGCTGTTTTTTTTGCTTTTGACTGATGTAGTTAAAAATGTTCTTGATTTGCTCAATACCGAGGTGTTGCTGTTGGCTAATCTGCTCAATGTTGGCATGATTGATTTGGGAGTAAATACTCTCTTCATACCTTCGTGTGTACTTCCTTCGCCAATCAATAAACTGCAATTGCTCAGTAATGTATCGCTGGCAGACTCTGCAATAAAACTGGCGACGTGGTACTTTTAAATACACTGTTTTCCCATAAACTGGTAAATCTCTCACTACAATTGGTCTGGTTTGATGCAATTCTTTCGTATAGTTACGGCAATGCGGACAGTATGTACCTTCAGCTAAAACACTTAACTTAAAAGATACTGAATCGTGAGAAAAATTACAAGATTCTACGGCTACACCAGGTAAGTTTAGTAAATGTGTGAAATGTATGTTCATCAGAAAAATGTCACCAGATATTACACTTGGCACCATGAAGTTTCTAACCCACTGGTGCTATCGTTGTTCAGTCATTGCACAGGAGTCGAATCAGGATTTTTTGACGACATATAGGTAGTGATTTTTTAGAAACAGGCTTTTCTCCTCACAGGAGTTTCAAGATGCACAAAGCCATTGTCACCCTTCTCCAGAGCATCCCTGACAAATTTCAAGTCAAAGCTTTCTTCAGTAATTATGTGTTTGTCGCCATACTATAACAAGTTTTACCACATAGTACGGCAAAATCTCTCATCAATAAAAAATAGTGATAAGTAATTATTTGATGCACGGATGAGCTTTGCTGTGAAAAGCAGCCACTATGAAGGTTGTGGGAAGTCACCTTTAAAACAGTGAACAGCTACCTACGCAGTGACGCCTGCTATGGTGGGGGATTTAAACCCGCCACCAACGCTTTCGGTCCAATTGGTGTGGTGTTTCCCCCAACGATGAAATTGATAACTGATAACTGATAACTGGTAACTGGTAACTGTTAAAATGTTTGCTTTAAGATGTCTGCAAAGCGGTTTTCAATGAAATGCATTACAGTTGTGATTTTCCTGTGGGACAGGTGTCCTCACCTGTCGGTTTAATTCAGGGCGGGCTGGACAGCCCCGAAGTTCCGAGTCTCCTTCGGAGACGCTACGCGTTAACGCAGTTCCTCCGTACGAGCCACGGAGGAAACCGACCCTCGGACTTCTCTCCACCCCACAAAATTTGTATTTAATACTACTGAGAACTGCTATGTCTAGTCAGGAAGTTTTTGTCATCTTTTGAGAGTTACTCTCAGCTACGACTTCAAATTGACCCATGCACCCGTTTTCTGCGATCGCATCCTGATGAGGATGAAACATATACATACCCGGATAACGAAAGGCAAATTCCAAGATGTGACGTTCCGCTATCCCCATCGTAATCACATCAGTTTTAGCAGTGGGTTTGGTAGTCATCCCCGTGGGATAGACGTCAAAAAAGTTGGCGTGGAGGTGAAACGTCACTGCTGGATCGTATTCAATGATGTTGAGAAGATACACCCTAATCAACTGGTTTTGGTAAATAGGGATAGGATGATCCTTGTAGTAGTCGGGTAGCCCGTTGAAGGCATAATATTCGTTACGGCTATCGTCATTCACGTCATACCCAGCCATCACTAATGCGATCTCATCCGCTGGAGGACGTGGAGTGGGTGGATCGATGATAAACATTCCATATAGCCCCTTGGCAACATGACGCGTTACCGGCTCAATATGGCAGTGGTACAGATGAATGCCATAAGGTTCAGCATCAAATTCATAGATAGTTGCTGTACTGTGGCGAACTGGGCGAATACCATCCATTTCTGAGGGGTGGACGCCGTGAAAATGTAAAGAGTGGGAATGTCCCGCCTGGTTGAAGAACAGCACCCGCACGCGATCGCCTTGTTTTGCCCTGAGTGTTGGTCCTGGTATGCGACCATTTAAATCCCAGATATTGTAAGAGACAGCATTATTGAGCTGAATCGTGGAAGTACCCGCAGTCAGGCGAAATTCCCGGATGGTGCGTCCATTTTCTTGCTTTATTGTGCCATATTCAAAATCCCGTACCATCTTCGCTGGGTTAGCAACCCCAGAAGTTGCTTCCATCTCTAAGGTTGGTACTCTCACTATTGACTTATTTTGGGCATTAAGTATTTGCCATAACGCCGTACCAGTCACACCAGCGCCTACTAAACCCAGCTTCAACAGATTACGACGGCTTATTACTTTTTCTTTTTCTAAAGCAAATATATTAGGCATTGTGTTATTATTGATACTTTACAGCAAAATCAAATTGCCAATTTTTTTCAATTAATTTCTTTTGGAATACTAAAATAATTAATAATTATTGTCAATATTTCTCAAGTTTTATAAAACTTATAATAATGATTATAATTATCACGTACTTGATTTCTCTGGGTTTCTTGTCTTAACATTGCATCGCTAGTACAACACTAAAAAGTGTCTAGGACTTACGCCAAAGTTCTCAAATATGAGTTTCCATTTTTCGACTCTCAGGTGGGCAGTGCTGAGTAAAACCGTATTGGATCCCGACATAAGTTTAGGGCACTGCCCACCCTACAAGCTACAAGCTGTGGTCGCTTTCCCATTGAATGCGCATTCACACACATGATGCTCAATCTGTACAGTGCCTAAGTCCTAGTGTCGTGAAAAATTTTAATTTTTCTTTATTGCTTGCGATAGTTACATAGATTTAATTATTTTTGAAACAACAAAATGTCAAAAGGTGTATGATGCATATTTCTAAAGGCAAGATAGTGGACAAGCTAGTCAGAGGCTCATATCTTGCACCAAATGCCTCTGCATACTTAACTAAATAAGCAGGAACCTTTGCTAGTAAAGATTATTCTTGAGTCAAAACGCCCGCCGATTGAAACTAAAAGCTTTAGATGCATCTGTAGGTACTTATCGTGTCAAAAATTATTCTTAAATCAAAAGGCAAATCAAGGTTAGTGAGTTTAATCTTGATGGCAGTGGTAAGTTTTTACTTCATTGTGTGCCTACCCAAACCAGCGTATGCTATGCATATTATGGAAGGTTTTTTACCACCAGGCTGGGCAATATTTTGGTGGGTCGTAGCATTACCGTTTTTTATTTTGGGGTTACGCTCCCTAACTCGCATCACTCAAGCCACTCCTGAATTAAAATTACTGCTAGCATTGGCAGGAGCGTTTACTTTCGTACTGTCAGCATTGAAAATGCCTTCGGTGACAGGGAGTAGTTCGCATCCGACAGGAACAGGGTTAGGCGCAGTATTATTTGGGCCTTTAGCGATGTCGGTGCTGGGTAGTTTAGTCTTGCTATTTCAAGCATTACTGCTCGCCCATGGCGGCTTGACGACACTAGGAGCAAATGCATTTTCGATGGCAATTGTCGGACCATTTGTTGCCTTCTGGTTATACCGCTTGATTATGCAAAGTGGCAAGCAAAGCTTGGCGATATTTCTCGCATCTGCTGTTGCAGATTTGACAACATATCTTGTGACTTCTATGCAACTGGCTCTTGCCTTCCCCGCTGCTACAGGTGGTTTCATGGCATCATTTATTAAATTTGCGGGAATCTTTGCCGTAACACAGGTACCCTTGGCAATTAGCGAAGGGTTTTTGACAGTCTTGGTATGGAATTGGCTTTCTAACTATGGTCGTCAAGAATTAGAAATGTTAAACCTAATGAAACCAAAAAACTCATAAATGGTAGAGATAAATGGTAGAGATTGGGTAGTAGATAGTGGTTAGTAGTTAGTGGGATGTTTTGCCAACTAACAACTAACAACTAATAAATGTACAGACGTGCCATGAGGCGTCTCTAACCACTAGCAAGGGACTAATGAATAAGCAAAATCAAAAATGGAATAACTGGCTGTTGCTGTTAGCGGTGGTATTGTTAACAGTCACGCCCCTAATGGTAAGAAAAGGTGCAGAATTTGGCGGCGCAGATGGTCAAGCTGAAGAGGAAATCAAAAAAATACAGCCTCAATATGAACCTTGGTTTAAATCATTAATTGAGTTGCCGAGTGGGGAAGTTGAAAGCTTATTGTTTAGTGTGCAAGCAGCGACGGGTGCTGGTGTGATTGGCTATGTCATTGGTTTGTACAAGGGGCGTTCCGAACAAAGCAAGAAACAAAATGAAAATTCAGATTGACACGCTTGCTTACACTAATCGCTTACGTTGGTTACCACCAGAGCAAAAATTACTGTTTGCCACTGTCCTGCTGATAATCACTGCCTTTGCTCATCCGCAAGTTCAAGTTTTGATATTCTTTTGGATGAGTATTTGGACAGTTATTTATGCAGGCATTCCTGCTAAAACTTATTTGAAATTAGTCTATGTTGCCACTCTATTCTGGTTAACGAGTTTGCCAGCTTTAGCAATCAATGGCATAGAGGTATCTCATTTAGATTTTGTGCAACATGACTCAATTATAGGATTGACTTTTGGGTCTTATTATGTATACATCAGTCACAAAGGTATTGAGCAGGGATTGACAATTTTAACACGAGCGATCGCCTCTTTATCCTGCCTATATTTTGTCATGTTAACCATCCCCTTTTCCGAACTTTTGCAAACATTGCGTCGTATCGGGATTCCAGTGCTTATAACTGAGCTTTTATTGCTGATGTACCGCTTTATCTTTGTCCTTTTAAATACCACTGCCGAGTTATGGACTGCTCAACAATCTCGTGGAGGCTATCGAACTTTTAGTACTGGGATGAAAAGTTTAGCACTGTTGATTGGACAATTACTAAAGCGAACCATAGAAAACTATCGTCAAGTCTCCTTGAGTTTAGCAGCACGGGGTTTTAGTGGAGAATTGCGGGTTTGGCATCCTCATCGCTATCATCAATCGAAGCGCCATACGATAGAAGCAATTGTCGGCTGTGCAGTATTAATAGGATTAGAATTGTGGAAGTATGCAGGAATGGTTACTTGAATTTGAGCAGGTACATTATACTTATTTAGGCGCGCAACAATCGGCTCTGAATGGTCTAACGCTACGGATTCCTGCTCATAAAAGATGTGCATTAATAGGTCAAAATGGTTGTGGAAAGACCACACTTTTTTTATTAGCAAATGGTCTCTACAAACCAAATAAAGGCAGCGTGTATTGGCAAGGTAAGTCACTCAAATATGATCGTAACTCCTTAATGAAGTTACGTCAAAAAGTTGGGTTAATTTTTCAAGATCCAGAGCAACAACTGGTAGCCTCTACTGTTGAAGAAGATATTTCTTACGGGTTGTGTAATTTAGGCTTACCAGAAGTAGAAATTCAACAGCGAGTTGAGCAAGCTTTAGTAGAATTTGGTCTAACTGAATTAGCTCAAAGACCAGTTCATCATTTAAGTTTGGGACAAAAAAAGCGAGTTTCCATAGCAGATGTAATGGTGCTACGACCTGAACTAGTGTTGTTAGATGAACCTACAGCTTATCTGGATAAGTTACATACTCGTAACCTCATGGCAACTCTGAAAAAGATTCATGCAGGTGGGACAACAATATTGATGGCAACTCATGACCTTGATTTAGTTTACCGCTGGGCAGATTGGATATTTGTCATGGATAAAGGACGACTTGTTTTGGAGGGAAAACCACAGGATGTGTTTACTCAACGCGACATTTTAGAAGAGTTACAGTTGGGAGTACCACTCATATATGAAATGTTATTTGCTGACGGAGTCGCTGAAGAGGGACCTGTTTTGGAACGGTTACGGCAAAGAATATTGAATTTATTTCGTTACTTTTAAAGCTTGGATTAGTCATATCAAGTCCGGCAAATTACCCATAATAAAACTTATATAGCAATCCGCGCAGGATTTATGAAAAATCTTAAGTATTGTAGGGTGGGCAGTGCTTACCGTATTTTGCCGACTACATCCGGGTTTTGCGTTCGCACTGCCCTCCGCAAGCGTGTCGTTCAAAAATCTGCACAGGAGTCCTATATGTAGTAAGGACAAAAGTCCTTGTTTTCGTCCAAGAGGACTAAAGTCCTCACTACAAACTTAGTTTTGAGCGAAGTGAGGGTCAGTAACAACTGATGCCTAAGCCCTATGTATTACTTAAGTCATGTGAAAGTCTAACTTGCGATACATGACAAGACTAATTAAGTAAAAAAAGAAAAAATCATCCTGAAAGAACAAAAAAAAAGTCTTATTTTTTACTTTTTTATAGCAAGTATTACTGCTTAAGTATGGTAGATTTAATTTTGTACAGCTTTATACGCTATACAGTCTACAGGGTGCTTCTTAACACAAACACAAACGAAGGAGTACTTATGTCTAACATCAAAAACACTGGTTTGCAACCTGCTAACACTGTTGATGAACTTTTTACAGAACTTACGAATGAAGAATTAAGCCAAGTCTCTGGAGGAGGATTTAGTTTATCGGATTTCTTAAAGGATTTTAATTTCTCGTTTAACGATGGCGAAACTACAGTATTGGTTAGTGACGGAAACGTAGACGTAAAAACACCTTGAAGGAGTTAAGGTTAGACTAGTCCAACCTTAATCCACCCTATGATCTGAAAATGTTAGCCCGAAAGGGTTGCAACTTTTTATTAAATTTGTTGACTGAGCGGTAGTTCTACAAATTCTCTTAGGTTTCTCGGATTTCAAGGGCTGAGATACCTAACACAGAGTTAAGTAGAAAGACATTTGGTCATGAATTTAAAGCAATCTGCACTGTGAGCTTTCCTTCTAACTAATCGTTTTTAGAAGAGAATTTTAGTGCAGATTGTTTTCTTACCTTCAGATATTAGGAAGTTGACCGTTTTCCACGCGACCGGAAAACGCATCAGATATTTGCCGATCGCGTTGGACTTGCTGTAGTTAAGCTGCTTGGGAATTTTGGGTATTGACGCACAAGTGGTCAGGAAAATGCTTGCGCCAGCGTCTGTCTTTGCGCTTACTCTTGATGCCGCTTGATTTTCAACTCGCTATCGTTACGCTTGGGTAAGAACACGTTTTGTATTGATGGGTGCGTGTTCAATAAGACAGTAAGGGCGACTGTAGCTCAAAGGAGGTTCTAGAGCATGAGCCTGCAAAAATTCTGAATCATTCATTACCCGTTCAGTCTCACCATCAAAGACAATTTGTCCTTGACTTAGCACAATGGTGCGCGAACAAAGTTCTAAAGCTAAGTCTAAATCATGAGTGGCAATCAGTTGAGTGAGAGGCAAAGTTTGTAACAAATTAATTAACTGGCGACGCGAGCGCGGATCTAACTGGGCAGATGGTTCATCTAATATCAAAACCTGTGGGTTCATGGCTAAAACGCCTGCGATCGCAATGCGTTTTTTTTCACCACCAGACAAATTATCAGTATTGCGTTGCCCATACCATTCTGGATCAATATCAACTGCTGCTAGTGCTTGAAGAACTTGCTCTTTGAGTTCCTTGTCTCGTAATCCCAAATTCATCGGACCAAAAGCAACATCTTCCCATACAGTAGGCATAAATAGCTGATTATCTGGGTTTTGAAACACCAGCCCAACAAAATTCCGAATTTGTCGCAAATTCTCAGGCGTTACAGACCACTCACCAATAATTACCTCTCCTTCCTGTGGCAGAATAATTCCATTGAGGTGAAACTGCAAAGTGGATTTTCCTGAACCATTCGCCCCAATTAATGCGACTCGTTCCCCAGCTTCGATAGATAAATTAATCCCCACGAGAGCCTGAGTACCATCAGGGTAGGTATAAGTAAGATTTTTGATTTTTATCGGATTATGATGCATCGAAGAGTGCTTTAAGAAGAATACAGAATGCAGAACACAGAACTCAGCTTGGGACTTCACCGATGAATCCGCGCTTATTCAGCGGGGAAAGATTTTTTTCTCGACGAAAGTTAGCGAGGGCTTGTCACCTTACTCATCACCCAGTCGTACAGAACCCACAGCTGGGTTCTTAGCGAAGGAGTTCTGAGTTTTTTCTTGGTCACTTCATTAAGTAAACTGCTTGTCCAAGAAGTGCCAAAATTACAGTCAAACTCAGAGCTATAACATCGCGCCGTCCGCCCTGTGGTACTTTTTCTATCGGTGGGACTCCTTGATAACCCCGTGACAGCATCGCCTGATGAACGCGGTTACCTCGCTCGTAAGTGCGGATAAACAGCGCTCCGATCATGTTACCAACAACCAGGCGGATAGTACGGTTGCTGTTCATTAAATTGCGAGACGCTGCGGCTCGCCGCATAGTATTAAACTCGTTAATCAATACACCAATATAACGATACATTGATGCTATAATTGCCACCAACAGCGGCGGGGTTCGCAATTGAATCAAGGCATTGAGTAGCGCCGATACTGAAGTTGTTAAAGTTAGCAAATTCAACATGAGCAGCGACAGCAGCGTTTTGAGTGTGACACTACCCAAGACAGTTAGCCCTACTGTGGTAATCTGTAACGGACCCCAAGCCCAAAGAACCGTCCCACCTCCCCGAAACAAAGTACCCAAAAGCACAACGCCAACAAAACCGAACTCAACTGCTAAGCGTTTCAGTAGCACGCTGAGGGTGACTTTACTGAGTAATAAAACGCTTGCCACAGCCAAGCCATAAATTGCCCAAGTCCACCAATGTCCATTGGGCGTTAAGACAATGGCAAACACCAGTAGCAATGTACACAGTATCCGAGTACGAGGGGCGAGTTTGTGCCAAGGAGTAACCTGTTTACTATCGACATCAAAAGCTAGCGCCCCAATATGCAGCAGCATCTAGTTAAATTTTTATTGAGTTTCGTGGTTTATTGTGAATCATCAGTGTACTGCGATTCATCTAACTCAGGGTGAGATGAACTACGTCCACGCACAACCAGTTTGCCAATTCCCCAAGCCAAGCCAAAAACTGCTAAAGTTCCCACTAACCCAGCGATGGGTGTGGCTACTGCTTCCGGTACCCCTCTAAGGGCATATTCCTCAAACACAGCGTAGAACGGTAGTTTTTTAGCTGGTGCATCTTCAACTGCTTTATCTTCAAATTTGAGATCCTGCGAGACTCGATCCAAGCCATCAGGATCTTTGCTGGCAAAAGGAGACAGGAAAACTGCAATTAGGAGGGCAACACCCAAGCCAGCTATAACAAAAGCACGATTGCGCGATCGCGAGAGATTATTACTCATATGCATTATCCCTATTGATGCCGAGAGAGAGGACGAGAGGCAACAGCCTTGCGGGGGGGATCGTAGAACATATCCGGGCGAGTCCGCCAAATAAAACTCAGTGCTATTACGGTGATCACTGCCTCACCAATACCGATAATTACGTGCCAAGTTGCCATTGCCGCCAACGCCACCGTTAACGGAACTGTTCCAGATATAGCCAGTTGTATTGCACACAAAAGTGAGCCAACCATTACACTTGTCCAGGCAGCAACGGCTGCGCCAATGACCATTCCTGACAATTTATTGCGACCGATGGCAAACCGGATTGCTTTGTATAAGTAATAACCAGCAAATGTGCCAACCAATCCCATATTAAAGATGTTGGCTCCTAATACCGTCAGACCGCCATCTTGAAACAAAACAGCTTGAACGATAAATACCGCTACCATCACCAGAGAGCCAGCCCACGGACCTAATAAAGCTCCCGCTAGGGTTCCACCCAAAAGGTGCCCGGAAGTGCCGCCAGGAATCGGGAAATTAATCATTTGAGCAGCAAAGATAAAAGCGCCACACACTCCCATCAGGGGTACGGCTTTTTCCTGGTATTCTGCTTGCGATCGCGAGAGCGCGAGTGCAATTAAACCGATGGCAATGACCCAGGTGACAAAGATAATAGGTAAGTTAAGAAAGCCATCTGGGATGTGCAAGGCTAAATAAGGGTGAATGGCCCTATGTAGCCAGCTTGAGTATGGAATAAAAGGAAACACGATTATATCCGTAATTTAAAGAATTTTTTAGCTAGATTATGCAATCTAGGGAAATTTATAATTAAACTTGGTATTTTCCAATAATTCAATGCAATGGGGGGGCATTTTCAAATAAATACCTGTGTGCTGTTTGTTTGATCGTGCCTAAAGTGGTAACAAATCTAGCTTGGGGTAAACCTGCGCTGTCCCGGAGCTTACTTTTCACTCTTAGAAAGGAAAACCTCGCTTCCATTCCTCTCTCCTACAAGGAGAGAGGCTTTAAATTCTCCCCCTTCCCTTTTAGGGAACTCGGGGCCCCCACGAAGTGGGGATTAGGGTCAGGGGGCTGGGGGGTTAGGTTCCTTTGTTGGTTTTTCCACATGACGTGAAAAGTCAGGTCCCGAAGTACTACCGAACTCAGTGGAAGAATTGAATTATCGAAACACCAACCAAAACGACTGAATCATTAGTTAGTATTGTTTGGGTTTTATTGATGGTTGGGTGTTAATGTCTATTTTACGTAAATATACCGTTATTGTTCCTCTTAGCTTGAGCATCGCCCTTTTGGTTACTGCTTGTAATGACAGCAAAGCCTCTCAATGTCAGCGACTGATTGATGTCGTAAACAAAGGAAGTGAACTGATTGATAACAATAAAGGGCAGCAGGTGACAACAAGCTTGCAACTATCCAAGGATTTGGAAGCTGTGACCAAACAAATCAAGGAGCTGAAGTTAAAAGATCCCAAGCTTCAAGAATTTCAGAGCCGTTTTGTGCAGATATTTGAGACTTTCAGTCAAGCGATCGCCAAGGCGGGTAAAGCTCTTGGTTCAGCTAAGAACGCACAAGACTCATCAGAAGGTAGGGCAAAAATTCAAAAGGCTAGAGGAGAAATCGATACGGCTTTGACAGCAGCAGCAAATACTGCTAAGCAGTCTGATGATCTGGCAGGTCAGGTGAATAAGTACTGTAGCCAAAAATGACCAAAAAAGTACTTAGAACTCAGAACTCAGTAATCAGAATGAAGAAGCAAGAATTTAAATAAATTCTAGAGTTCTGGTTCGCAGTATTGGGAGCCAAGTCCCCACCAATTGCATTCTGTGTTCTGCGTTCTGAGTTCTTCTTCAGTGACATCAACGGGATTGCAGTAGCGCCTAAGCGCTACTGTCATGTACGGTGAACTACTTTATCAAAAAGAACTCAGAAGTCAGAAGTCAGGAGTCAGAAGAAATAAGAATTGGAAGAAACAACCAGTAGCTCAATAACAACTGACGCCGGAGTACATGGCTCTAAAACCCCTTCCTTTTAGGAAGTCTTTAATTGGGAGAGGTCAGCAAACTTGATTCCAATTTCTTATTCTGACTCCTGTATTCTGACTCCTGTATTCTTCTTCAAGTTGTTGTGGGATCAGGAAAAGCGTTTAAGGGAGCTTGTAGAATTTGATTTGGAGCGTGCGATTGCGCGGAGCGCAGTGCCCCTTGGGCAATCGCATCCCTAAAAGCAGGTCAATCTATCATTCCTCTATGGTTGGATCAAATTCATCAGCGCTTAGCAAGCAAGTTGGCAAGGTAAGGCGATCGCATCCTCAAAAGCAGGTTAAGCTGCTGCTTCACGGGATTCGGGATGCAGATATTCACAATGACGATACCCTATTTAATCCGTTACATATTTCTGGCGGAGAACTGATGCGCTTTGACCGAGTGATCAGCAATCCGCCTTTCTCTCAAAACTATAGCCGTGATGGAATGCAATTCCCTGGGCGTTTTACACATGGGTATTGTCCGGAAACGGGTAAAAAAGCTGATTTGATGTTTGCTCAACATATGTTAGCTGTTCTCGAAACTGATGGCATGATGGCAACAGTCATGCCGCATGGTGTACTGTTTCGTGGGGGAGAAGAAAAGAAAATACGCGAGAGTTTTATTAAAAATGACCATTTAGAGGCGGTGATTGGTTTACCACCGAATTTGTTTTATGGCACAGGTATCCCAGCCTGTATTTTGGTGATGCGTGCCACAAAGAAAGCGAAACCTGTTGAGCGTCAGGGAAAGGTGTTATTTATTAATGCTGATGCTGAATATTATGCAGGTCGCGCACAAAATTATTTGCGTCCTGAGCATATTGAAAAGATGACTTGGGTGTTTGAAAATTTTGTGTCTTTGCCTGGTTATTCGGCAGTAGTGACCAAAGAAAAGTTAGCAGAAAACGATTACAACTGCAATATTCGCCGCTATGCCGATAATGCGCCACCACCGGAACCTCATGATGTCAAAGCGCATTTATTGGGGGGAATTCCCAAGGCAGAAGTAGAGGCGAAGCGCGAGTTATTGGCGGCACATGGGTTTGACCCAAGTAAGATTTTAGTGGAGCGGAATTAGTGGATTATTGCGATTTTATTTCTGCAATTACCGAGAGAGGGCAGATAAAAACTTTTATAGAATCAGATGCAGGGATTCAGCAGCAAGAAGGCAAATTAATGAGTGTGTTTGCTGCTTGGTGGCAGATGCACTCGCCTTCTTTGGGTGAGTTGCCCAAAACTAAAAAAGTGATGGAACTCCGCGCTGAGTTTTTGAGTTCTTTTGTAGATAGTTTGGAACCTGTGGGATTACTTGACCGTTTTAAGGTGGCGGGTGTGGTTGCTAGTTGGTGGGATGAGGTGAAGTATGAATTGCGAACTTTATCTGAGTCAGATTTTGGCGGTTTAGTTGATAGTTGGGTGGATACAATTAAAGATGCTTTGGAACAAGATGATGAGGAAAAGAAAAGTAAGCCGCTATTTGACCCATTGAATCATAAATTAGTGGTGCGGTTGATGCCAGATTATCTGGCAGAGATTGCCACAGTTGAAGCGAGTATTGCCGAATTAGAACAGCAGAAAGAAGCCTTTGAACGCCCAGAAGAGGCGGAGGCGGAAGCTGGGGAAGAAAGCGAGGAAGATGCAGAGGCGGTTAATGTTGTCAAGGAGTTAGACACAAAGCTTAAGCATCTGAAAAATTTGATTAAAGAGCCAAAGAAGGAACTCAAGATTTTAAAGAAGTCGCCTTTATTGAATGCAGATAAAATTGCTGAATTTGAAGCGTTAATTGAGCAGACTGAAGTAGAAATTGCTGAGATTGAAGCACAACTAGAACCTTATAAAGAAATTACCAAGCAACTGAAGGAAGCTAAGGCAAAATTGAAGACGCTGAAGAATGAATTGGTACAGCGTTTGGATCTTGCGCGTACGGCGTTGAGTGATGAAGAATGTCAGGGTTTGGTGTTAGGAATTTTTAAGGATGGGTTAATCGTTGAATTGGAGAGATATGTCACCGCGCACCGTCAGCAGGTGATTGCGGCGGTAGAGAATTGGTGGGATAAGTATCGGGTGACGTTGCAGGATATTGAGATGGAAAGGGATGCAGCAGCGAAGCAGTTGAATGAGTTTTTGCAGGGGTTGGGGTATGCTTAAACTATCTCAGTTAAATATTTAGCAGTCCTATTTGAGTTGTAAAAATTATCAACCGCCAAGCCTGCCTTCGAGCGAAGCGAAGGGACGCCAAGAGCGCCAAGCAAAGAGAGAAGAGAGAATTTTATGAATGATTTAGGATTGCTATAGTAGTGATAGGATGAATTGCTGATGAAAGTCAAAGTAACAGAACAAGGTGTAGTCATTCCCAAGGAGTTTCTAGAGGGAGTTCAAGAGGTGGAAATTCGCCAGGAAAATAATTTAATTGTCGTGATAACAACTATTAAAAGCGATCCAATTTTTGAAATGGGGATGAACCCGGTAGCTTGTGGTGTACCTGATGCTTCTGAACAAACTGATACTTAATCACCAACCGTATTGGTATATAAGTTGAGGTGTTAACAATGGCTTATAGTGACTTTACATTAAGTAAATTTAAAAAGAGTTTCAACATTCGTATTGATGAAGAAATTGATTTATTCGCCAACGTAGAACCTGTACAAGTCAGTGATAAGCTAACAACGACTTTAGAAGAAACGGCGGAACTTGCTTTAGCCATTAATACCGAAAAAGCACGTTCCGAAATGATTATTACCCCAATATTATTAGAGGTGAGACGTCAGGCTAATTATCAGATTAGTTTATTTTCCGGAACAGATTTTAATGTTGATGCTGAGAAAGGATTGAATGGTTATTGTGATTTTCTCATCAGTCGTTCTAAAGAGCAATTAACAATTAATGCACCTGTCGTGATTATTGTAGAAGCAAAAAATGAAAATATTAAAGGCGGATTAGGTCAATGTGCAGCGGCGATGTTGGCAGCACAATTGTTTAACCAAGAAGAAGGAAATGAAATTAAAACTATTTATGGTGCAGTGACAACGGGGGATATTTGGAAGTTTTTGAAGTTAGAAGGTTCTGATGTGTTTATTGATTTGAATAATTATTATATTAAGGAGATAAATAAGATTTTGGGTATTTTATCTCAGGGTGTTCAGATTTGAGGGAGTTTTTACAGGGGTTGGGGTATGCCTGAGGTTTTGGTTAAGGTTGAGGAGTTTAAGGATTCACCTCTGGGGAAGATTCCGAAGGATTGGCAGGTAGATAAACTAGTTTCCCGTGCTTCTGTTTTTGGAGGCAAACGTTTACCACTAGGTCACTCATATTCTGATAACCCAACAGAATTTAGATACTTGCGTGTCGTTGACTTTTTTGAACAAAACATTGATTTTGAAGCTTTGGAGTTTCTGAAGCCATCTACTTTTAAAGTCCTGGAGCGATACGAAATTCACGAGGGCAATCTTTTTATTTCTATTGCTGGATCTTTAGGCTACATCAGTGTATTTAGACCTCCACATAAACAACAGCGCACAATACTTACTGAAAATGCAGCGCGAATTGTACTTCAGGATAATTCTTTGCCAGAATTTGTGGCTTATCAGATGAATAGTTCTGTTGTACAAAAACAAATCGAAGCAGAGAAGGGCACAGGTGGGGGTGTTCCCAAATTAGCTCTTTTTCGTATTGAGAATCTTGTACTGGCGTTTCCCCCACGAGAGGAACAGGAGAAAATTGTAACCATCCTTCAGACTTTAGATAATGCGATCGCCCGCACGTCCTCCCTCATTACAAAACTTAAACAAACCAAAGCCGGATTGCTGCACGACTTGCTCACACGCGGGTTAGATGAGAACGGACAATTGAGGGATGCAGCGGCGCATCCTGAACAGTTCAAAGACTCGCCACTGGCAAGAATTCCGAAAGAATGGGATACTTGCGTACTTGGTGATGTAGTTGATCCCAATCGCCCCATAGTTTATGGAATTCTGATGCCGGGATACGGCTATACTGGCGGCATCCCGGTGATTAAAGTAAAAGACATAATTAACGATGAAATTCAAACCTCTGATTTACTTTTGACTAGTCCTGAAATTGATAACAATTACCGCCGTTCTCGACTTGAACCTGGAGATTTACTGTTCACAATTCGAGGTACGGTTGGAAGAATGGCATTTGTTCCAGAGCATCTTAAGGCGGCAAACATAACACAAGATACGGCACGTTTAGCAATTACAAATGCACATCCACGTTTTGTTAGGCAATACCTGGAAATGCCAGAACCTCAAGCTTTTATAGAACTTCACACCATTGGGCAAGCTGTCAAAGGGATTAATCTTCGAGATGTTCGTCGTATTCCTTTAGTCTTGCCACCTATCTCTGAACAACTTCAAATTATTAATATCTGTGACGTTCACGATACGCGCATCCGCAAAGAAGAAGCCTACTTCAACAAGCTCAAACTTCAGAAACAAGGACTGATGCACGACTTATTAACTGGAAAAGTGCGAGTCAAGAATACCAAAAATTAGACTCATCACTCTTGTTCTTCCTCAAAAATAGCGGGGATGTCTCGCGCTGCATGAACTACCCGCACTACCTCAATAGACTCATCGTCATATCGATAGAAAATCAAATATTTTTTAAAATCTTTCACTGCCCACTTACGCAACCCTACCAGACGAGGGTTTATAATCTGGAAGGCGCTACCCATACCAGGAGTTTTTGCTAATTGCGAAAACGTCAACCGTGCTGAGTCAAAAAATCGCAGTGCAGCATCAAAATTATCTTGGGCAATGTAAGCAAAGTGCTCATCAATATCTTGGCTTGCCCTTGGCGTAATAATAATGCGTCGCGTCATTTCTTTTGCTGGCGGAACCGTTGCATCATTTGAGCGCGTTTTTGTTCCCACCACTCATCTGTCACTTCAATCGGTTCACCACTTTCCAAACCCTCCAACAACATCGCCTCTAACTTCTCTTGATCTGCTTTCTTTTGGGCTTGGCGAAGCAGATCCCGGATGTACTCACTCGCAGTGCTGTAGCCACCTTTTGCAACCTGCTCATCAATAAAAGCTCGCATCGAATCTGGTAAAGAGATGTTAAGTGTTGTCATTGATGGTTTACCTCTCATACTTTAATATCTATATATTGGCAAAAATTGGCAAATTATGCCAAGAATGCAGATGGTAATTCCTAAACTATTCAAACCTGAACATATAGTGGTTTGCATTTAAGTGCAATACATCAAGAAATAAAGAACCACAGATGAACACAGATGGACACAGATAAATCTGTACTTCATTCAAACGAGAAGCGCTATATTCGTAAAGCTTGGCAGCGCTTGCATGAGCAAAACTGGCTGACTTTGAGGTAAATGTTATAACAGCATTTGAATCAAGTTACTCCCTTCCCGGTGCAAGATTACCTATCTTTTCCTTGGCGTTCTTGGCGTCTTGGTGGTTCGTTAATAAGTAATCTACCTTACGGGAACGCCTAGCGGCGAACGAGCGTGAAAGGACTAAGAGGGTGAGCGATCGCTCTTCGCCTAACTATATCGCTATCAAATGCTGTGACTTTCCTCAAAAACTGCCACCATGTCTAAACAAACTCCTGAGTATATTCATGTAGAACTGCCCACTATTCAACAACTCAGTGACATGGGTTGGCAGCATATCGAAGGTCATCAGTTCGACTTGCGAGTCACCGAACGCGAAAACTTCAAGCAAGTTCTGCTCATCCAACGCTTGAAAACCGTCATCAAACGCATCAACCTAGATGACAATGGTAATCCTTGGCTCGATGATAGCCAAGTGAACGCAGTGGTGAGTCAACTTGAGCGTTTAGCAGCACCAAGACTCATGGAAGCAAATAAAGCTGCTACAGAATTACTGCTTTCTGGCACTACCATTTTAGGAAAAGACGGCAAACAGCACACCGTCCACTATATTGATTTTGAGCATCCTGAAAAAAACGACTTTCTGGCAATCAATCAATACCGAGTAGATCCGCTTTGGATAACAGGCGATCGCGGTTTTATCGTTCCTGATATTGTGCTATTCGTCAACGGTATCCCCCTGGTTGTGATTGAGTGCAAAAGTCCCAAGTTAGATAATCCCATTACCGCAGCAATTAATGACCTATTGCAATACTCGAACCAACGCAATAGCAGTCAACCAGAAGGCGCAGAAAAACTATTTCACTACAACCTGTTAATGATAGCCGCTTCTAGGGGACGGGCGGTAGCGGGTGCAGTGGGTGCAAACCATGAGTATTACGTTGAGTGGAAGACTGACCTCACCCCCCTAACCCCCCTCCCCGCTAGCGGGGAGGGGCTGGGGGTGGGGTTCCCCGCCAACGGGGAGAGGTCAAATACCCGACAAATGCTGATCGCCGGAATGCTTAACCCTGCGAACCTCCTTGATATCCTGCGGAACTTTACTTTATATGAAACCAGTGGCGGACGCACAATTAAAATTGTCCCCCGTTACCAACAATATCGAGCAGTCCAAGAAGCAATTGATCGACTGCTACACAATCAAACCCGTTTGCAACACGGTACAGATGACCAACGCGGTGGTATTATCTGGCATACTCAAGGTGCTGGCAAAAGCCTAACAATGGTTTACCTGATTCGGAAAATTCGCACGATTCCGGAATTACGCCGCTTTAAGATAGTCGTCGTGACTGATCGCACCGACTTAGAAAAGCAACTTTCCGATACCGCTGTTCTGACAGGCGAACCGTTGCAGATAGCGAAAAAAGTCAAAAAGCTAGAACAATACCTGCAACAACCAGGTGCAGGCTTAGTTTTTGGGATGATTCAGAAATTCAAAGGCGGCGAAGATTCTGAAGAAGAGGAACAGCCGGAAAAAATGCCAAAAAGCCTCAACCTTTCCGAAGATATCCTAGTACTCATTGACGAAGCGCACCGTTCCCACGCCAGCACTCTCCACACCAATTTACTCGAAGCTTTACCCAACTGCGTCCGTATTGGCTTTACTGGTACTCCCATCGTCAAATCTGCCAAAAAAACCACCAAACAAATTTTTGGTTCGTTTATCGATCAGTACAACATCCGTCAGTCCCAAGAAGACGGTGTTACCTTACCCATTCTCTACGAAGGTTTAGAAGCAAGGGGTGCAGTCACCCAAGGAGATGATTTAGATAAACTTTTTGAAATCATCTTTGCAGACAAAACCCCAGAAGAACGGGCGCATTCTAAAGCGAGATACGCTACCAAAACCCAAGTTGCTGAAGCACGCGAACTCATTAAAGCCAAAGCAAAAAATATGCTGCGCCACTATATACAGCGTATCTTACCCGGAGGCTTCAAAGCACAAGTCGTCGCCCCTACCCGTCGCGCTGCTGTCCGCTACTACGATGCGTTTGTCGAAGCACAGCGGGAACTGGTGCAACAACTAGAAACTCGTGCCCCCATTCTGCGAAGTCTCGACCCAGAAGCTTTAGAATCTATTGATAATGAAGAAACGCGCTTTTTAGCCCAAGCACTTTCTTATTTGGAAACCATCCGCCGCTTAGAATTTGGCGTTATTATCTCTGGGGACAAAAACGATGACCCTAGTTGGGAAGAGTGGACGAATAAAAGTAAACAAGAAGCACGCATTGAACGCTTCAAAAAATCCTTAGTACATCCAGACTCCACAAAACAGGATGGTCTAGCTTTCTTAATTGTCAAAAGTATGTTGTTGGTTGGTTTTAACGCCCCAAATGAACAAGTTTTATATTTAGACCGGGAGATGAAAGAATATGAATTGTTGCAGGCGATCGCTCGTGTGAACCGCATCTATAACGACACGAAAAAATATGGCTTAGTGGTCGATTATTACGGTGTCAACCTAGCAGAAGCTTTAGCAATTTACGAAGAAGTAGATACAGAATCAGCCTGGTTTGATATCGCGGACGAAATACCCAAATTACGCGATCGCCATCAGCGAGTTATCAATTTATTCACTCAAAACGGCTGCACAATAGATGACGTAGATGCTTGTGTAGACATACTCAGAGATGAACGCCTGAGAGTAGAATTCAACGAATTCTTGAAAGACTTCATCGATACCCTTGATACCATTCTGCCACGACCAGAAGCGCGTCATCCCTATAATTTTGTTAAGGATGCTAAAAAACTCGGTTTCATTAAAAAATCTGTTGCAGACCTCTATCGAGATGAAAAACTTAACATAGTCACAGCCAAAGAGAAGGTTAGAGCATTAATTGACCGATACATTGAAGCACAGGGAATTGACCTGAAAGTTCCACCAATTGATATTCTATCCCTAGACTTCAAAACCCACGTTCAACGCCATCGTTCAACTAAAGCGCAAGCCGCAGAAATGGAATTCGCTGCCCGTCATCACATTAGCGTACATTACGATGAAGACCCAGTTTATTACAAAAACTTAAGCGATAAATTAACAGACATTCTCGAATCTTTTGCTGATAACTGGCAAGAAAAAGTTAATGTCTTGTGGCAATATATCCAAGAAATTCAAGCTGGTCGTTCTACAGATGAAACTGGACTCGACCCGAAAACTCAACTTCCATTTCTCAATATTTTAGCCGAACATTCCACCCAAGAATTAACCCAACTTGCCCAAGCGACACAAGAAATTGTCGAACACATCCGCCAAGATATCCGTCGAGTGAATTGGGACAGTCTTGTCAGTCAAGAAGACTTGCGAAAGTGGATAGCAGGTTACTTGGATGATAATGATGTCGTGAGTTACGACGAATTAGAAATAGTAGCAGATAAACTTGTGCAACTAGCTCGCCGAAATCGTGATAGTTTAATTGTATGACAACTATCACCTTTGGCGATCTAAATTTTGAAATACGCCACAGTGCAAAACGTCGTACCGTAGGTATTACCGTCGAACGTGACGGTCAATTAATCTTAGCTTCACCTCCAGAAGTGCCAATAGAAACTCTGGAGAAGATAGTCAATGATAAACGCTACTGGATTTACAGCAAACTGTTAAAAAAAGAGTCATTAAATCCACCAGTAGGTGTTAAAGAATACGTTTGCGGTGAGGGGTTTTACTACTTAGGACGCAGCTATCGCCTCAAATTAGTAGATGGAGTGAAAGGACAACCGCCACTCAAGTTTTACCAAAGCCGTTTTGAATTGCACCGCGAAGAACAGCTACGGGGAAGAGAATGTTTTGTGAAATGGTATGGCGATCGCCTGCGCCCTATTTTAGATACACAAATTGCTGTTATTGTCAAGCACGTTGGGGCTTCTCCCCGCTCGGTTCAGGTACGCAAGTTAGGCTACCGTTGGGGTTCATGCGGACACAAGGGAGATTTATATTTTCACTGGCGAGTGGCGATGCTTCCACGCACTATGATTGAGTATTTGGTGGTTCATGAGCTGGTGCATTTGATGGAACCGCATCATACTAATGCGTTTTGGGATAGGGTGGAGCGGATTGTGCCGGATTACCTTGAGCGCAAGCGGTGGTTAGCTGAGAATGGGGCAAGTTATGACCTTTAACTAAGCATTATTCATTCCATACCTATTGTTTCCAACGCTTGGTTAACCCAAGCCTGGTTAAATATAGCTTGATAAATGCGGTTATAAACTCTCAACTTGCCGTGTTGCTTGACTACTAGTCCCGACAGCCGTAATTCCATTTGTTCGGAACTCTCATCAGCTGCTATTTCACTTTGTTGCAAAATTTGCTGATAGAGCATCAGCAAACGAGCCGTGCGTTGTCCACCTTTCCAAAAAAGGCGATCGCTACTTTTTTCTCGATTGGATTGTTTTTGTTCTTCGGTTAGTTGTTTGCCTCTGGGCTTTTTATCTGGAATTTTAATGTTGACAAATTCTTTTTGTAATCCCTGGAAACCCAAATCCACATGAATTGGAACTTCATCTAGAACAAAATCTACCAATTTTTCCTCATCTAACTGTCTTTTATCATGAACCTTACCTTCCCTTGCTTTTGATAGCACTAGACGGGCATCTAAAACTGCCCTCATACCACTTAGCTGTACAGCAAAGATAGTTAGCAAAGTAGCAACAAAACTAACTAAGAGTTTGGGCTTCCCTTTGAGCAACCAACTGCAATATATGCCAACACAGAGTTAGCCTAAAAATGTTGCTACGGGAAAGAAAGGATTGCCGTCTGGACATCCAGAAGCAAAAACGCAAAGCGATGTGCTAACTATAAAAGTACCTAAACCTATAGCGATACCAACAAAAAAACTAGTCTTGTTAGGATACAATTTGAAAATTTCAAGCATAGTTACTCCTAATTGTGGACTTAGAACAGTAAATGAGCGATAAGTGAACAAGATGAACTAATCCGCCAATTGATTTTGACGAATTTCACTTGCTAGTTATAAAAAAACTGACCTTAGAATTTGGCAACTGATTTTGCTCCTAATTACGCTCTTGTTAATATCGCGTAAGGACTAATCAAGCCGCATATTGGAGCAATCATTTTGAGCTTATGGAAAAAATGTGAAGAACTTGTGAGGGGAGCATCCCAATTTGGCAAAGCAAGGAGATTTTGTATATAAATATTGCAAAAAGTGCCTTATTGGTTTACAAAATTACCTATAGATAATTTTTTTCCAAGATGTTTATAACTTTCGGCTAACATAAATTATCGCCAACAATCCGCAGTAACATCACTGTTGAATGAACTATAAAAGAGAGGTCAAGGCGAATCTGCAATGGTTAGCCAAATAGTTGCTGCGAAAGAAAGTAGAGCTATTCACTAGACAAGCAGGAGAAGGTAACGCTAAGGGTACTGTAACAGGCAAAGTTACTGTGTAAATTATGGACAGTAATAATTCTCCCAAAACCCGATTACTTCGTGAAGAACCTCCCCTCAATTGATCTCAGTTAAGCCAAACTTATCTTTCAGCCACCGAAAAATTCTCTACACTCAGGCATTGATAAGTCTGACTTATATAAAGTCGCAAAGCTGCACTTTGATATCAATATTGGCATCAGTAATTAAGCTTTCGGTGGTCGGTGTGCATGGGCTTTGTTAGGCTGCCAACCACTGTTATACCAATTTGAAAAAAGAATGCGACAGATACATACTCCCAAACCCTCGTTATCTTAGGCTTTCTTAATGCGTGAATTTTGAATGAGCGAATGCGTGAATTGGTATTACTTCTTGATGCTTCTTGACAAGCCAGTAGAATAATTGGGCAAAATCGCTATCGGAGGATTGGATAGGGCTTCGCCTTTAAGCTGCACCCAGTCAGTCGTCGAATCTTCGTCTTTGTTCGTGCTCTTAATCCATGCAGAATGAAAACGTAGCGGGAGCGGCTCGCCTGCTTTCCCTTCCATGTGGATATGTAAATGCGGACGGCTAGAACTTCCGGAGTTGCCCACCGCACCAATCTTCTGCCCCTTTTTCACCTTCGGTCTGTTACCAGGAGGTAGCACGCCCGTTTGAGCAGGGGTTTGAAACTCATCATCAACTGGGCAGAGGCTCTTCGGTACGGAACCGGGTATGAAGTGAGCATATAACACAATTTGCCCGTTACCCTGATCTACCTTCAATAGATTGCCGCCGCCGGGAACTCCCTTTTCAACCCCAGGCTTATTCCAGTCACCAATGTCATCTCGCTTTTTTCCAGGAGCAGGGTTCTCGGGTGCATTGCGCCAGCAACTGAGCACCTCACCGTCAGCGATTGCGTAAACCGGAATTCCGTAAATGATACAATCACTATTCTTAGGGGCACTTGCACAGGAATCTCCGCTCGCACCAGGCTTGGTGCCAACCCATTTCTGTTGCGCCACATCAAAGCGAACTCCGGCACCGAGATCATATCCCAAACTTTGGCTTTTATTACCCGAACTATGCTCATGTTGTAAGAACCAGTAATGCCCCGGCGGAAGGTCTTCCGCGCGACCAGGAAATGGAAAGCTGTCCGCTGCTAAGGCTTGATTTGGTGTGAATTGTGCGAAAACAGTATTGGACATTAAGACTGTGATTAAAGTTGCTATAGAAATAGAAAGAAATTTCATGGCGTTTTTCATGTTTACCATCCATCCGTAAAACTCAAAAAGTAAATTGAGCAGATTTCTTCAATTAAAAAGCAAATCAATTAATTAGCATCAATACACCTTGTTAATTAATTTCTTCGCCTCTTGCCAACATAATGACGCGGAATTATAAAGCTAACAATAGGAAAAAAATCAGGTTTTAAACACTATTCCAAATCTTGGATATAACAATATTAGTAAGGTAAAGTCAGGTGATTATCAAGCAAAATGGGGTAAAGTCAGGTTTTGCTTCAAAATAATTGAAATCCTTGAATTAACTATAATAATGAATTGAATAGTTATTATTAACCAGCAACTTTTTTATGATTGGAGTTTAGACTAGTTCGCGGTGCGAAACTGCAAACCTTTACGGCGATTGATGT
>NZ_CAWUDP010000095.1:0-37239 GCF_963920835.1 Scytonema sp. PCC 10023 | reverse complement strand
CACTCCCTCACTCCCTCACTCCCTCACTCCCTCACTCCCTCACTCCCTCATCCCCATCTCCCTCATCGACCCATAAAAGAAGCTGTGGCAAGATTGGAATCAGACTGTACTGCATTAAACTAGGCTAACCAAATGTTGGGAAATACACTTGTTGGACGATACCAAATTATTAGTCATTTGGGAGGAGGGGGATTTGGTGAAACGTTTGTTGCTTGTGATACTCACTTACCTGGCTCACCTCAATGTGTAGTCAAAAAACTCAAGCCTCAAGCTAATGACCCTGATACTTTGCAAACAGCCAGACGCTTATTTGATACAGAAGCTCAAGTTCTGTATCAATTAGGCACTCATGACCGTATTCCTCAACTTCTAGCCTACTTTGAGGAGAACCAAGAATTCTATCTCGTACAGGAATTTATCGAAGGTCATGACCTTAGTCAAGAAATCATACCAGGAAAACCTTTAAGTCAAGACCAAGTTATTTGCCTGTTACAAGAAATTTTACAGATTTTAGAGTTTGTCCATCAGCAAAAGGTCATTCACCGTGATATCAATCCGCGAAATATCATTAGACGCAAGCCGGATGGCAAATTAGTTTTGATTGACTTTGGAGCCGTCAAACAAATCACAACCCAAGTCATTATTCCTAATGGAAAAACAAAATTTACCGTTGCTATCGGGACTCCTGGATACATTCCCAGCGAACAAGCTCAAGGAAATCCAAAATACAGTAGTGATATTTATGCTTTAGGGATACTTGGTATACAAGCACTCACTGGCTTATCTCCTGAGCAACTCGATTTAGATACAGAGACGAGTGAAATTATATGGCAACATACCTCTGTTAGTGAGGATTTTGCTAAAGTTTTAGACAAAATGGTGCGCTATGACTTTCGGGAACGTTATAGTTCTGCAGGGGTTGTCCTACAAACTTTGCATGATTTAAACAAATCTCAATCTCAGACAATGGCATTGAGTTCTCCCTTATTGCAAAATCCTATAAAAAATCCTTTAAAAACAATCAATAAACCTAAAAAAAATATAGTATTAAAGTTTTTAGGTGCCATGAGTTTAATCGGGATAGGTGTAGGTTCATCTATATATATTGTTAATGGTATCAATTCTGCAAATTCCACCGAATTGTATAAGCAAGCCAACACACTATACGAGTTACAACGTTATCAAGATGCTTTATCGAGATATGAAAAAGCGGTCAACATCAGACCAGAATATGCTCAAGCATGGAATGGGCAAGGGAAAAGTCTGTATGAGTTGAAACAATATGAGGAAGCACTTGCGGCTTATGATCAAGCAATTCAATTGGAGCCTGATTATTTGCTAGCTTGGAGTGGGCGTGGTTTTACACTGAATAAGTTGCAAAGATACCAAGAAGCAATTGCGTCCTTTGACAAAGCATTGCAATTACAAAATAACTATCCGGAAGTCTGGAATGGTAAAGGAGAAGCTTTAGCTAAATTAAATGAATATGACCAAGCGCTAAAATCTTATGACAAAGCTATTGAATTGAATAAAGAATATTATGGAGCTTGGTACAATAAAGCATTGTTGCTACAAAATATAAAACGTTACGATGAGGCAATTTCAGCTTATGATAAAGTGCTTGAATTCAAGCAAAATTCTGAAAGAGCTTGGTATAACAAAGGCAATGTCTTCGTGAATTTGCAACGCTACCAAGATGCGCTTGCAGCCTATGACAAAGCGGTACAATACAAGCCAAAATTTTACCAAGCTTGGTTATCCAAAGGTAATGTACTCATTAATTTGCAACGTTATCCAGAAGCTATTGAATCTTTTGAACAAGTCATTAAATACAATCGCAAGAACTATCAAGCGTGGTATGGTCGCGGCTGGTCATTACATCAAATAAAACGCTATGAAGAAGCAGTTACATCCTATAATCGGGCAATTGAATTGAATCGTAAAAACTATCAAGTATGGTATAACCGGGGAAATTCACTTTACAATTTAAATAAATACCAAGAAGCAATTTCATCCTACAATAAATCAGTTAATTACGAACCTAAACATTACGAAGCTTGGTATAGTAGAGGCAATGCTCTGTTTAATGTAAAACGTTATTCAGAAGCTATTGCCTCATACGATAAAGCAATTAAAATAAAGCCAGATTATCAACAAGCAATAAACGCCCGTAATCAAGCACAACAACAGTTAGTTCCGAGTCCCGAGTCCACAGTCATCAGTCCATAAGTTAAGTTTGTTAACTGTTGACTGTTGACTATCGAATATTTACCTCTTGTAATAGGTTCCCTAAATCAAAAGATTTTATATTCGTAGCAGAACTGTTGCTGATAAATGGTTGATTCATGTTTACAGAAGCAGGTGCTTTTGATGAAGCTATTTTTTCACCTTCAACTTGCACAATGCGCTGTTTCTGAGAATATTCTATCAGTTTAGCTTGAGCTGTAGCAGATACAGGAGTATCTTTGGGAACTTGTTGGAGAAACTTGACAGCAGCGTCAAAGTCACCCTCTGCTGCTTTGTTGTAAGCTTTTTGTAACAAGTAAGCAGCTCTAACTTGCTTTTTATGATTGTACTCAGCTAACTTTTGTTGAACGATTGTCCCTGCAGAACTTTCTTCGGGAATTTGACTGAGATAATCTAATGCGCCACTGAAATCTTTTAATGATGCTTTTTCATAAGCCTGGGCTAATAAATCTTTGCTTTGTGCTTCAAGATTTGCTTGTGCTTGTTGAACTAATTTATCTGTTTGTGATTGCCAATGCAAAATATCAGGAACTTGAGATCCTGCACGCACTACATCAGCCCAACGACGCTCATTGAAAGCTTGTTGGGCTGCGTTGTATTGTTGGGCTGCAATATCCCATTGCTTTTGCCATTCGTCAATGCTAGCTTGCGCGTCAGGATAAATATTACTGTTCGAGGGGATTGATTTAGCTAGAGCAATTGCTCCGTCCAAATCCCCACCTTGATATTCTTCAGTTGCTTTATATAGTTTTTCTGTTTCTGAATAAACTGGAGTGTTATGTATTATGGAGTAAACTCCAAATCCCATCACCAATGAATTAGCCGCCAACCCCACCTTCATTCCTGTCAACAGTGGAGAGGCATTTGAAGATGGCGATTGTCTGCGCTTGACATTTAGTTGATCTTCTGGGTGATTTTTTTCATATTCTTCTGAAAAAATGGTGTAATCAACATCTATGATGTACGATGGTGAACCTTCCAACGGCATTTGCTCAAGCGATCGCAATACTTCACCTGCTGATTTGAAACGTTCTTTGTAGTCGTAGCGAATCATTTGGCTGATCACAGCAGCTAGATAATCGCTGACTGGCGTGTTTTGAAAACGCCACATAATCTCATTTGTTTGAGGATCTACTTTCAATTGAAGCGGTGTCAGCCCTGTTAAAGCCTGAATCGCAATCATGCCTAAAGCATAAATATCACTGTTAGGTTGTGTTTGACCAACAAATTGCTCTGGTGGTATGTAACCTAGCGAAGTGACAGGAATTTGATCTAAAGGCACTAGCACATCGACGATTTCAAAGTCAATTGGCTGAATTGAACCAAAATCAATCAGAACTAACTTGCCATTATAAGCGCGTCTGATCAAATTTTCCGGCTTGACGTCGCAGTGAATCACACCTTCAGAGTGAACAAAGTCTAAAATCGATAGAACATCTTGTAAAAATTGAATAACTTCACTTTCACTCCATACATAACCCAAATTGGGATCGATTGGTAGTTCCGCAGTGAGTGCATGTCCTTCCACAAACTCTTGTACTAAATAAAAGCGTTCATGTTCTTCAAAGCAGGATAAAAGTTCGGGAATTTGCTCATGGTGTCCCAAGTGCTTCAGTGTTTCGGTTTCTGTAAGAAAACGTAACCTAAGGGTTTGTAAGTAGCTTGGTTGGAAACTGGTAACCTTGAGCTGTTTAACAACGCATTTAGGATTCTCTGGATTCTCAATGTCTACAGCAACGTATGTTTCGCCAAATACTCCCGCTCCCAGGGTTTGGACGACTTGGTAACGTCCTTGTAATATTTTACCGATCATGTGGTTCGTCATTAGCTGGTTACTTAGTCACTGCTTATATAGGTTTTCTAACATTGCCCCATGTTTCCGGAATTCCTGATTAAATTAAATGAAAACAGCACAGAATAAAGCGCTAAGTTCTTAAATAAGAGTCTGTTTTTTATAGTTGTTATTACGGATAAGGTGATTTTAATACGTACGTAAAAGTACAAAAATTGTCAAGAAAGTATGAAGTATGTAATATTGCCACTGCTGTCAAATATGGCAGTTTGCAACCCGGAGTAAGGTACACCAAAGAAATAATGAACCACTCATGGGACACTCGTGGAACATAGATAAATAATTATTTTATTCAAATCAGAAGCGCTATATTCGCGATATTGCTAACCTGGTCTCTGTGCCAGTTAGTGTATCTTAGCTCTTCAGTATTTCTACTGTGAAAATTTATTATCAGGTTGCTTTTCCTCTTCGTGAGGTTTACTCTGTTAAATTGGTGACCTGATTGTTTACCTAAAGATATGGCGGTTTGCGATTGGGTAAGGTACACCAAAGAAATAATGAACCACAGATGGACGAGGCAGTGCGTTGCGGGGGTTCCCCCCGTTGAAGCAACTGCCGTACAGATGGACACAGATAAATAATTACTTCATTCAATTGAGTTGCGCTATATTTCACGGGGACTGGGGACTAGTACCGCAAGGCGGAAGTCAAAAGTCAAAAGTCAAAAGTATTATGGAATGAGGTTTTTAGGGATTTTAAATGGTTGCCCTATTTACGCCGCGTTGTACTAGGGGTTAGGGACTGGGGACCCTTGAGGAATTGAGGACGGAGATTGTACTGAGCCCTATTCCAGTAATTGGAACTTTTTAATTAGGATTTGGGACTCCAAGCCAATCCCCAATCCAAGGGTCCCCAATCCCCTAGTCCCTAGCCTTTTCATTTTCTTCTTCGAGCACCTCAGAATCTTGCAAAGGCTTCACTACCCGTGCGATCGCTTCTTGTATAAACTTCTTAATAAACTCATCGCGGCGATTGAGTTGAAACTGTCGCTGCACAACTTCCGTCATTCCCCCGTCACCCCAATCTTGGTCATGACGAAAATATTCAATAAAACTTTTCCCAGCAATCCGCGTCAAATAAGCCGCTGTCACGCCTTGAATTGCCCGCCCAACAATAAAAGTCGCAACATTCAGCTGCAAGGCGGTAGTCAGTAACTGTATAGCTCCCTTAACAATACCTAAACTAGCTAGAGTTTTCCCTAAAGACAGCGCTAATTCCTTTCCACGTTCCAAATTCAATTCACAGCCGTAAACTCTGCCAATTTCCACTACCATTTGAGCATTGACACCGGCTGTTGCTAACATATCCACCACTGGTAGAGGCGTCACCGAAACCACGCCAGCAACAATCCACTGAAATCGCTCTACAATCTTATCAGCTTGACGCCGACGCTGAGCATCGATAAGTTTGCGCGCTTCCTCTCCCAGTCGTACAGATTGCAGGAGAATATTATCTGCCACCAAATCTTCACCTTCCGCCCGTAAAATAGCCGCCATTCGCCGGAGTAAGGGGAGAATTTCCGGTTCAGGCTGGAAAATTTCGCTATTTTCCAGGTGTACGGGTTGGGGATTCGCGGCGATCGCCACCACATCACTCGGTGCGATCAATCCCCGCACTCGCTGACGCAACCTCGCCAAAATCGCTTCTTTGTCCTCGTCTGTATACAAATCAGTTTTATTAAGGACAAGCAGAGACCGTTTTCCAATTTCTGCCAATGCTCGTAACGGCTCAAATTCTGACTGTCGGATATCATTATCCACCACAAACAACAGTAAATTTGCTTCCGTCGCCAGTTCTCGCGCCAGTTGTTCCCTCTCAGTTCCCGCCACCCCTGCTTCTAAAATTCCTGGCGTATCCGTAAATAAAATTTTGCGCTCTAATCCCTTCAACCTTAGACAATAAGTTTGCCCCACCTGAGTTGTTCCCATTGGTGCATCTACCTTGCCAACCATGCGCCCCATCACTGCATTCACCAGAGAACTTTTGCCAGCACTTCCAGTGCCAAACACCACAACTTGAATTTCGCCACCAGCTAAATTCGTCTCAATCTCCCGCGACTTACTCAATAAAGCTTGGCGTGCAACTTCATCTTGAATTTGCGCCACCTGTTGCCTGACAGCATCTAAAGTAGAAGACGCAGCCTCAGACTTGGCAGCAGGGACTTGTACGCTTGGGCGTTGTCTGCGTTGGCGCTGACGATTCTCGCCTCGCCCAATCACGAACACGTAGTAGACAAACGTGGCAATTAAAGCTGCTATAAGGAGAATGAACAACAGCAGTAGCAGATTACCCAGCAACGGCGCTGAGTAGGAGAATTGCCAGTAAAGCCGACTTAGAGAATCAATCAGCCACAGGCTGAGTCCCAGAATGACGATGAGACCAACAATCAGCGTGACTATGCGCGACACAGGCATGGTTGGCACAAACTAAAGGATACGTACCCAGATGCTTTCCATCTTAATAGTTTCAATGTTTTTCACCAGGGTATTGACAAAGTCATTTTGCGTTTAGGAGAGCGCTTATTCTTATGATTAGACCACACATCTGCGGCTGGGCATTGCCCATAAAGCTTATGTAATGGACATTTGAGATATTGTGCGGCAATGCCCACCTTACAGAAAAGCGAAGAGCTAATTATGTATCAAATTTAGCGTAACTTACTTTCAGATAGATTCCTGCTTTTTGAAAAAAACCCGCGAAAAGTTTAACAGCAAATTCCCCATGACTTTGGTAGATAAATTTAACTTATTTTGACTAAGAGTGTTGTTACAGCAGATTTCCTAGAAAAAGCTTATCTTTTACTAAATACTCAGAAACAAGTAGTAGTTAGTATGTCAAAATTTGGTTTAGTTAGCATGAGTCAACAAGGAGAAAAAGCTCATGGGACTTTTTGACCAAATTATCAATGCAATTGACAATTCCAATCAGCAAGGGAATGCCGGGCAATTGGGTAATATTGTCAATACCGTGCAGCAAGTGAGTAATAGCACTGGTACAGACCCCTCAACAATGCAATCTGCTTTGGGGATTGTGGGTAACTATGTGCGTTCTGCTTTACAAGAAAAGCAAGCTACAGAAGGTAACCAAGCAGCGCAAAATGTGGTAAATCAATTTGGCGGTACTTCGCCTAATCCTCAAGCGGTTAACTCACTTTTCGCTCCTTTTTTACAACAGCAGTTGGCTCAGACTGTTGCCCAGCGCACAGGGTTAAATGCAGGTATGGTTCAACAATTACTCCCGATTTTGGTTCCTGTGGTGCTGAATCTGTTGAAATCTGGTTCAAATTCTCAAAATCCTCAAGCAGGAGGAAATCCTGTGTTGAATTCTTTTCTCGATTCTGATCGCGATGGCGATGTTGATATTATGGACGCCATACAGCTGGCTAGTCGGTATTTGGGACGGTAAAATTTTGAATTTTGAACCACAGATAAACGCAGATAATTTTCCAGAATATCCGCCTTAATCCAATACAGTTCAGTTACTGGTGTTCAATTACGGAAGATCCCCCAACCCCCGATGCATTAGGGGGCTTAATTCCCTCCTTTTTAAGGAGGGTTAGGGAGGATCAACTCTTATCACCAAGCGTATTGCGCGTTAATCAGCGGTTGCAATTCTAGATTTGGGATTGAATTTCAAATCCCAAATTTATTTTTATTGATTTTTTACCGGAAAGACGGCGAGAAAGCCCGCCCCAACGAGCGGGTGGGATGATTTCTCGTTCCCCGTCTTAGTCCGGCGTCATTGGTCAATAGTCATTAGTATAATTAAGCACGAACAATCATGAAAAACTACTAATGACTAAGAACTAATGACGCCGGACTTCGATTTCCCCCCGGCTTTTTGTAAAAAATGAGCGATCGCGTTGTTTTTACAGCCGGGGGATGAGTTAAATTTCACTTTTTCACTAGGATATATGCTGTCGCATATTCAGGCAATTGCCTGATATGCTGGTCAAAATCTTTTCGATTCTGAAAAACCCCTGCCAAAAAGTCGAGTTGATGAAGATTGGGTAAAAATGCTCCGCCTGTATCTGAGAGGACTCCGAGTTGCAGTTGTTTGCGTCCACCTTTAGTATACTCAAGAACAATCACTCTACCCAAACCAATATTTTGGACATCTCCAGCAAAAGTCACTCCTGGTTTGATAGAAATTTTTGCATCTATCTTATATCCATAACCTTTGATAGCATCAACCTCTCTAAAATACCAATAGCGCTTTTGTGCTGTTGCTTTGACTCCTCTAAGGTAAGGCATTTCATTGTTTCTATCTACATTAAAAAGTCCTTTAGAGCCATCAGTAAAATTAATCAGTATTGTTCCCTCCATCAACGCTTCTTCTAAGCCCTCTCGAGTTAGATAAGCAAGTGGTTCAACCTTACCAAATTCTTTTCCACCTGGCTCATAAATGCCTGACAAAACATCCTGCTTTGTATATTTCGTGTAGAATTTGCTGCCACTATTGTCTTTTAAGCTATAAATTGGTGTATTGAAAGTAGATGTTTTTTTATGAGAACCTGGATGAGTAAAAACAGCATACTTTGTAATTCGCAATTGTTTTTGATTGGGAGTTTGAGAGTTATATGCAGACCATTTAATCACACGGAAATGGGTGTTGATAAAATTAGGATCTTGTAAACGAGTCGCTCGATTATTGGCAATATCTTCCTGTAAGACAGAAATCATGAAATCCAAGGTTTTGAGAATGTCTTGTACATTAACTCCTTGAGCGCCAAGTAATCCCGTACGTAGAACAGTTGGGTCTTCGGAAGCGTAGTCTTGGTAATATTTTCTAGTATTGGAGAGAACACTTAATAAGTCTGCTTGATTGAAATTTACCTTCGTAGTAGGCAGTTTTCCTGAAGTCAGAACCTGACCGCTCTGAACACTAAATTTATACTTTTGCAACTCATCAATGACTTGATAATATGTTGAGGCTGACCCTGACTTTTGCCCAGAGGAACGAGTGTTTTGTTTGTCTTGACTTTCATATGATGTTTGCTGAAAACTAAAAGCATTCTCTTGACCTGAGGCTAGAAAAGTCTGCTGTTGAGGTAGGGTGGAATATTCCTGCTGAGTTTTGGATAAATTCTGTGTAGCTGGATGTTTAGTTTTTGACTGACCATATAAATAGCTAGTGCCTAAACCGACAAATAATAAAGCAGCAAAACTGACTGTGAGGCGGAGTTTTTGACCAAATCGGAGACTCATAAGCTGGAGAATGAATTTCTACTGGTAAATAATACAAGACTTACGCCGACAAACAAGGTGGAATTCTCTCCAAATGCATAAGTTGATTTCAGTGGCACCTATTAACAATTAGGCCGCTCATTGCCGGCACTCAAGGTAACTCTCTACCCCCTTAGCTTTAGGTTAAGGGGTTTTTATTTGGCAATAGTAGCAAAGGTGGGCGGCGCTTCATATACGGAATCTTGCCTTGTGGCTGGCTTTTGCAAGGCTGAGTTCGCATTTCATCTACCGCTGTCGCCAATCTAGCTTGAGACCAACCCACCAAAAGGTCAACAGGGAAAATCCTACTAAAGCAGTCAAATCGACTACCAATTGACCAGTTATTGGTTCAAGCAAGGTTTGTCGAAGAGTAGATGCAGCGTAGGTTGCAGGGCTTAAGCGTCCTATGTATAGCAGAATATCGGGTAAACGGTTGACAAAAATCTCATTTTGATCAAAGTAAGCCAGGCTGCATAACTTGTCAAATGTCACTGTATTCATATTCAGATGGTTGTTGGAGCAAGGCTATGCGAATCTACTGGAAGCCGATTATTTGTGAGGTGATATTAGAAATTCTACTAGAGGTAGCCCCAGGCAGCTATGGTATGATGGCGACTATTAGCGAGTATTTGGTGGAATCGACTTGGGAAGCTAGCAGAGCTTCAATTCAACTGGTCTTAGGGATGAATTCCCAACCAGCTTTCCAGTAATGTCTCTAAAAGGGCTAAGTGCCATCTACTCCTCAAAATACTTACGTTACAAGACTTGCAGATAAATTTTGTTTTCCCCCAAAATGAGCTAGTGGCTACAAAAGTTTTTACAATCTTGGATCTACAGGTTCGCTCTCCATCGCCAAAATACCAAAAACGCACTCATGCACACGACGCAGAGGAGCATGGACAACAAATCGCTCCAACGCTTCAACACCCAAGGCAAATTCTCGCATAGCCAAAGACCGCTTGAGTGATAACCCGCGTTGGCGCAGACGTTGCAAGTTCTCAGGCGTTGAGTATTCTGGACCATAGATAATTCGCAGATATTCCCGTCCGCGACACTTAACAGCAGGTTGGACAATACCACGATCGCCTTTAACAATAAACTGCATCGGCTTAACAACCATACCTTCACCCCCTGCTGTGGTCAGTTCTTCCCACCAGTGAACCGCTTCTGCTAAACTGCTGGGGTCAGTCAAATCTATCACCTTGTATGTCGTTGCTAGCAGTAGCTCAGGGTCACACTGAGCAATTTTCGCTGCTTGCTCCATGTGCCAGCGATGGTCTTTATCTGTGTGGATGGTTCCCTCTGTTGCCAAAATGTGGAAAGGAGCAAGTTTGAGGTCGGATATATCATTCACTGACCAGCAATAGCGACGGTAAGCACTGACGTACTGCTGTGTCATTTCTGCACGTTGTTGAAATTGACTCAGTTGGGCGCTCACCTCAACACCGCGCTGCTGTGCTTGCTGCAACACACTTACAGCATCCCCAAGAGCAAGGCGTGACGATACCCCAACAGCTGCATATTGTTTCCGCAGCAACCCCTGTGCCTTGGCTGACCAGGGCATGAGTTCGCAGTCCAAGCAAACCCAATCGGTATTGAATGTTTCCCAAAAGCCACTTTGGGACAGGGCAGCATTGACTCGCGCCAAAAATTCTGCTTCTAAGTTTGGATTGTCAAAAAAGCGCCTTCCCGTGCGGGTGTAGCAGATACCAATCCCCTCGTTTCCCACGCCAAACCGTTTCATGGCTACTATTTCATCTCGGCACACAATGACGACTGCCCGTGAGCCCATGTGCTTTTCTTCGCACACAACTTCAGTGATTCCTTGGTTTTGGTAGTAGGCAAAGGCTTGTGTTGGATGTTCCAGATATCCTGTTTCTTGAGATGTCTCCACAGGCGACATCGTGGGTGGCAAGTAAATCAACCATTTGGGGTTAGCAGCAAAACGGCTCATCACCTCTAGGGCGGCGATCGCATTTTCTTCCCGTATCTTAATGTTGGGCGAAAGTCGGGTGCTGATGATGCGCTTACCAAGTACATCTTCAATATGAAGCACATCATCTAACTGCTGCTGTAGACTTGTAGAGATGTTGTCTGGAATTTCTCTACCCAACCCTTTAATAGGTCTAGCAGGTTCGCAGTAAGTACGGGCAGCAGGAACGCTCACGAGTTCCTTCTCTGGATAACGCAGCGCAGTCAATTTGCCGCCAAAAACACAGCCCGTATCAATATCAATTGTGTTATTGAGCCATTCGGCTTCTAAAACAGGGGTGTGTCCGTAGACAACCATCGCCTCACCCCGGTACTCCGCCGCCCAGTTGTAACGAACGGGTAAGCCAAACTCATCAATTTCTCCGGTAGTTTCGCCATACAAAGCAAACTCCCGCACAGCACCAGACCCCCGTCCCTGCATTTCCTGCTTTAACCCCGCATGAGCAACGACAAGCCGCCCTGCGTCGAGAACGTAGTGACTCACGAGGGATTCGAGAAACTCATACAGTTCTTTAGTAAAGGGTTTGCGTATATCCTCTGGTAACGCTTCAATTTCTGCCAAGGTTTGCTCTAACCCATGATTGACCTTGACATTTTTACCTCGTAATTTACGCAACAGCTTGTTTTCATGATTACCAGGAACGCAAATAGCTGTACCTACTGCAACCATGTTTCGCACAAGCTTAACTGTATCTAGGATACGTGGTCCCCTGTCTAGCAAATCACCAAGAAAAACAGCCTTGCGTCCCTTGGGGTGGTAGTAGGTGGGGAAGTGGAGGGATGAGGGGGATGAGGGAGATGAGGGGGATGAGGGGGATGAGGGGGAAAAAGAGGTTACTTCGGCAACTTCGGCTACTTTTCTTGTCTCCGTGTCTTTCTGGTAGCCTAATTTCTGTAGTAATGCTTCGAGTTCGTCGCAGCAGCCGTGAATGTCGCCAATGATGTCAAAGGGACCGTGTTCGTACTTACGGTTGTTCCACAGAGGTTGACGCTCAATTTCGACGGCTTCAATTTCCTCTTGGGAATTGAGGACGTAGACGTAGCGGAAGCCTTCTCTTTCCAAGCCTCGCAGGGAACGCCGCAAACACTGAGTGTGACGGCGCACAACATGAGGACCAAACTGGCGATCGCTTCTTTGCTGGTTGCGTTGGTGACACAGTTCTTCTGGTAAGTTGAGGGCGATCGCCACGGGAAAACAATGATACTGCCGTGCTAATGCCACGAATCCTTTACGGTCTTCTGGTTGGACGTTGGTAGCATCAATCACCGTCATTTTACCTGCTGCCAGTCGCTTTGCGGCAATATAGTGCAGCACATCAAAGGCATCATGGGAAGCAGATTGATTGTTTTCATCATCAGATACCAATCCGCGACAAAAGTCTGAGGATAAAACCTCAAAGGGCTGAAAGTGCTTGCGGGCAAAGGTCGATTTGCCAGAACCCGAAGCACCAATAAGCACAACCAGGGAAAGTTCGGGAATATTTAATTTCATAATTTTGCGGTCGAGTTCGTCAAATTTCACGGCTAAACACCCCCATCTGCGTCGGAGAACCAACCTCTGCATCTTCCAGCCCTACAGCTTGAAACTGCACTGTGTAGCCGAAGCGTTCCGCAACTTGCTTTGCCCAAGTCTGGAATTCTTGGCGCGTCCATTCAAAGCGGTGGTCTTTATGTCGCAGTTTTCCAGCAGGCAAGTTCTCAAATTTAACGTTGTATTCTATGTTGGGTGTAGTCACCACTACCGTTTTCGGTTGGGCAAACTCAAACAACACCCGCTCAAAAGCAGCAAGGCGTGGTAAGTCGAGATGCTCTATCACCTCAATCACCGTAGCAGCATCGTATCCTGTGAAACGTTTATCCTGGTAAGTGAGTGCGCCGTGAATCAGTTGTAGGCGATTCGATTGATTGCTAGGTAAGTGCAGGCGGTCTAATCGCTCTTGTGCTACCTCTAGCGCCCGATAGGAAACGTCAACACCTGTAATTTGCTCAAAAAAGCTGTCTTTTAGCAGCATACGCAACAAAGTCCCCTGACCGCAACCTAAATCAATAACTCGTCTTGCACCATTTTCTTTCAAAGCAGCATCTACAGCATTTAACCGTTGCTGATTTAGGCTAATAGGCTTTTCTACAGCTGCTTCTTCTTCTGCATGGCTTTCTTCAGCACTGTCTGGATCAAGTTCGTCTTCTTCTGCAAGTTGTGCTAAAGCAGCGCGAGTTAGGCGGTGCTGTCGTTTCAAGTAACGACGGGTAATTGCTTCCCGCGCTGGATGCGCCCTTAACCAACCCTCACCATGACGCAGTAGCTTTTCTACTTCGTCATCGTCTACCCAATAGTGTTTATCGTCATCCAATACGGGAATTAATACGTACAGATGAGTCAGTAAATCCGCAAGGGGTAGGGTATGCTGCAATTCCACGGTGTAATACTTGCTTTGTCCCCAGTCAGGAAATTTCTCATCTAGAATGTGATTTTGGGCAGTTACAGTGTAGCCCAACGGCTCAAAGAGCTGCCGCAGGAATCCTTCGCCACCTCGACAAGGCAATACACTCAATTTCGCAACTAAGGGTATCGGAGTTTGTGTCAATTCTGGTTTGTCTTTGCAGCGACCTGCAAGTGCTGTACTGAAAACTTGGGCGATCGCCACACTTAAAAATGAAGAAGCGACGTAAGGGCGATCGTTCACATATTGTTCCAGATTTGCACTCCGTCCACGCACCAACTTCACTGGGTCAATATCCAAAAGCAGCGCCGCAGTACATCGTTGCTCACTAGCTTCTGGATAGAAGACGTGCGCTTGTCCAAAAGAAAGAGCAAAAGATTGGCAGCGATCCGGGTGTTTATGCAGTAAGTACCCTAAATCCGTTGCTGGGTAAGATGTGGTCGTAATCAGCAGTAGCATTCACTTGTGCAGAGGTTCACTTTGGCGAGGATAATTATGACTACTGCTCAATGCCAAATGATTACGGAAAAATTTCATGTCTTTTAGGCGTTAATATTATTACTTTGCTTTATAAATTGTTACAAAAGGGCTTTGAATTGAGCTTGCTCAATATTTGCCGCTGGCATTGATGATGAACTACCCTATTTTCCTGTTTTTCATTTCATTGATTGTATATGGAATTGAAACACTCTAGATCATTAGGGAGCATCTTGTGAGCATCGAAACTGATCGCGGTAGCGGCAGGTTTTTTCCTTGAAGATTTCCGTTAATCTTGAACCTACGCACTAAAATTTTTGTTAAGACTGGGAGTGAGGAGTCAAGTGTGGAAGTGTAGTGAGGATTGCGGCATTTTCCCTACACCCGTACGGGCGCAAACGATTACACTTTTAGCACGCCAGTCGATTCAACGGAAGGGCATCCGTCCTTGCAGGTTTCCTCCGTTGTAGACATTCGTAGACGCGTAGCTGCTTCACTGGGGATAACAACTGCCCATTAGGGAACCCCGCAGCTGAAACATTTCCCTTCACCGTACATTCGTTCAAAACCTTCATTTTTCGTTTCACTGCGTAATTCCTGTTCATTAAGACCCCACCTAGACAGCAACTAGGTGGGGTTTGGATCTTTAGCTTGAACCAAAAGTGCTAATGCGATTGCTAGTCGGGTAAGCAGTGAGGATGTCACCTGAACCAGACGCATCTTTTAATACCTCAAACTTCCTCTAACCATGCCAAAATATTTTCTTTACTCTCCTCCAAACCCTTGTACGCCAACGAATCCGGTGTCATAGACTGTATGGCTGAGGATAGCTTGCAGCGCAAATTAGCATCTTTTTTGACTTCCCTGCAATCCCTAAAGTAGGTGCGGATAGTGAATAGCGCTGCTTCGTATTCTGGCAGTCCCCAAATCACCTGGCGTTCAATTCTCAGGAACAGCCGGGGGTTATCCCGGTCAAATTGTCTGCCTAGCCAGTCGTTGATTGATACATTTGCAGGTGGTTCGGGGTGATGGTTTAGGCGGGTATCGGTACTCAATCCCCAAGCAAAGCGTACCATCGGTTCTCGCGTAATCATCGTGTTAACAATGGCGATCGCTCGTCGATTAATTTTCTCCATACCTGCCACAGGTGCATGGATTGTGGTAAAATCATAGCCAACTTTCTCCTCGGCTGACCAATGGTTGGGGTAGCACAGATGAACAGCACTCAGCCAGTTGCTACCATCATCACAACGGCAAATGACTGTTATGTCTTCCTGTACCTGGGCGGCTATTGCATCAAGAGTGGACGCGTAAGGTGGAAAGACTTGGTTAGCCTGAGTCTCGACTTGTCGTAACTCGTAGTTTGCATCTAAGTAGAGGATTTCTCCGGTAAGCTGACAGTGAAATGCTAAGTCGCCGTTGGCGAGCTGTTGGCTGTGAAAGTAGTGGGGGTGTTCTTGGGTGAGGCGATCAATAATTAGGCGGGCGATGCCTGACGGCAAGCCGCTCCGCGTCAACGCACCTGCTACACTATGAGAATAATTGCACGTCTGGTAGTACTTGCTCAACCTTTCACCACGAGCTAAGAGCTTGGTTTGACGATAGTGAGCAAAGTTACCATCAATTTGAAAGACCTGCTTGTCAGCCTCACCATTACCCAAGCATGAGCCGAAAGGCATAAAACCAGGTTTAACCTCGTACCGTCCGTTATCAAGGGGAAAGTAACAAGCCGAAGCGCTAGATGCTTCGACTGTTTTGGCTTCTTGGAACAAACTGTCTGCAAGTGCTTGCATAACCATTTTTGGTATGCTTATTTTTTTATATATTATCAAGCCAGTCGTTGCGGAATCGGCTTTAATTGATAAACTCTCCAAAAGAAAGCATCTGCTGCATGTTGATTGCCAGGGAAATTGACCGCTTCCACAATTCGACCATTCTGAATACGAAACAGAAATCCCCAAAGCTCATCAATGTCATCGTTTCCTAAATTGCTCCATCCACGATGGATATCAACCACGTAGTTATCATTGCCCCCTAAAAACAACACTTCCGCCTTAAACTTTGCTTTTCCTAACTGTTGAAAAAACGCGAGAACTTCATCGACTCCGCGTTTGTCACCCGCTAAAGGGTGATGTCCGGGTATTCGCCAAACAATATTGGGAGCAAAAATTTCTCGGACAGTCGCTATATCCCCTTTGCCATAGGCGTCGTAGTAACGCTTGATAATTGCCACATTGGGATGGTCTTGGGTGGCATTCGGCGCTGCTTTTGCGGTTTTCTGCTCAAACAAGTTTTGACAACCCATAAGAAACGACAAACCTGCAACGGAAGTCAACTTCAAAAATTCTTTGCGATTTTGTTGAGTAAACATTATTTCTTTGCTCCCTGGAAAGTAGATAGGTAGAAATAAACAGAACTATGTTAAGAAATGTAAAAGCCTCTAAAACCCGCGCCTTAGACCAATGACTAATGACTAAGGACTGCCGAAACTCGTTAACTTTATTTGTACCGACCTACTAATTTGAAATTGAGGGCGTTAAGCACTCCAGCGTGTGTTTGCTCCAGCAGCAATATCCAGTGCTTCACCAGTAATCGTAGAAGCTTCTGGCATTGCGAAGAAAATCATAGCCGCTGCAACCTCTTCGGGTTTAAGAAAATCGCGATCCTGAGCGTTGAGTTGTGTCCTTAAAAATTTGGAGAACTGGTCACGATACTTTGGCTGTAGTGACATTGCAGTGGCGACTCCAGTCGGATTAACGCAGTTGACAGTGATTCCATCTTTCGCCACTTCAGAAGCTACCGACTTAACTAAACCCAACGCTCCCCACTTTGAGGCGTTGTAGCTAGGAGAACCAGGCGATCCCCACCGACTGTTGCATGAGACGGTGACAATGATTCGTCCATATTTGCGCTGACGCATATGCGGCAGTACCGCCATCATGGTATACGCCACACCCGTGAGATTAACATCAATGACATCATTCCAGGCAGCTTCGTTCATGTCAACAAGGTTTCCCATCGTCAAGATGCCTGCATTGGGAACGGCAATGTCAATTTTGCCAAACGTTTGGATTGTGTTAGCAACTGCAGAACGCAATTGTTGAAGATTACGAACATCGGCTTGGATGGCGATCGCCCTACGCCCTTCTGCCTCAACTTGCCGTTTTGTCTCCATCAAATCCGATTCACTGCCGAGTTTGTAGCCAGTGCTGGGAATGTCTGCTGCAATGTCTACTAGAGCAATATCAGCTCCTTCTTTTGCCAACGCCACTGCACAAGCGCGTCCAATTCCTCGCGCTGCACCCGTGATAAAGGCAATTTGTCCTTGGAGTCTGCCCATTGCAGCCTTTTGATTCTGGTTGTTTGTTTGAGGTTGCTGTGCTGATAGCTGACTCAAGCTATTGCTAGCAACTGCTGCTAGTCCAGCCACGGTACTGCCACCAACAAGCAGCCTGCGCCGTGTGATGGGGTTTGTCTTCCTAGGGTATTTCTTCTTACTCATGCTGTTTTGTCTTGAGAATTTGGAGAAAATCTAAAAAAAGATATTTCATACTTAACTAAGTCTGTCTAGGAAATTATTGCTCTTGCCCAGATAATTACCTGGTGTAACGCCAACTAGGCGCTTGAAATGCCAGCCGAAATGACTCTGGTCGTAGAAACCCGTTTTGAATGCAACTTCAGCGATCGCCATACCTTGCGCAAGCAGCCTTTTCGCCTGGGCAATACGGACTTGCATTTGGTAAACGTGTGGAGTCATCCCCATTTCCTTGCTAAATGCCCGACATAGATAAAAACGGCTTAATCCTGCAACGTTTGCCAGTTCATCCAAAGACACGTTACGAGCATAGTGTTCTTGCAGAAAATCACAGACATTCATAATGGCTGGACGTACTGATTTCAGTGGACGCATCGACGGAGAATCTTGGGCATAACGTACAATTAAATGAGTCAGCAAAAGCAAAAGAGCAGTGTCTTGTTCAAGCTGGAAGAAATTTTTTTCTGAAGCAATGTGCAACTGTAAAAACAAATCAGTTAGTTCTTCATCTTGGAGAAACGCTGTGGGAAAAAAGGGTAAACTTGTGGGTCTTTCAGCAATTTCCGCAGCCGCAGTTTGTAGTAAATCCGGATTGATATGCATCATCCAAAACTTGGCTGCTGCTGGTAGGTATGTTCTCTCGCTAGGTGAATGAACTTCACCAGAGTGAATGATGCTAAAATTTCCCATTGGTATCTGATGCAACTCACCCCGATAGTAATATTCACCTTGGCAATCAAAGCTGAGACCAAATTGATATTCGATGTGGGAATGTCTCGGGAGCGGTTCTACAGAACCTGAAGTGTATGTGTACTGCTCCAAAAGTATACCGTCAGATTCCCACGCCCTGACGGTAATCTTTGCTGCTGCGTTGTGCATCAATGTGTTTCGAGCCTCGCCCTATGGATAAAAGTCATTCTTATTTAGAGCATAAAAGACTGCTTTTCGCTCCAACGGTTGCAGATTTGGCAACTGTTTTTCTGTGAACTTCGCGAAAACCGCCGGAGTTCCACAGTTCAAAAAGAAAGGACATAGGGTAGGGTAATAATTTCCCCACACCCGAACACAACCGAAAATATGCAATCTAAATGTGTTTTAGTTTACCTATTTCCGTGAGAAGGCTCCCGCCATAATCTTTGATTTGGTGGAGAGATGAATCACGGGGCAAAAATGCAACGTCCTCCAACTGATTTCTTGCACGGCAAGAACAAGGAAGGGGGACAGTTGTATTTTTGCCACTTTCCGTGGACACCTCAAGAGCTAATGAACTATAATTTACGCTATAAAGTAGAGCGTAAAGATGCTGGTATTTGAGGCAAAGTTGGAAGGAACAAAGGAGCAATATGGAAAGCTGGATGAGGCTATCCGTACTGCTCGTTTTGTTCGTAATAGTTGCCTTAGATATTGGATGGATAACAAGGATATCGATAAGTATGACTTGAGTGCATACTGTGCTGTACTTGCAAAAGAGTTTGAGTTCGCCAAAAAACTTAACTCTATGGCTCGTCAAGCTAGTGCTGAACGAGCTTGGGCGGCAATATCTCGGTTCTACGATAACTGCAAGAAAGGCAAGCCAGGAAAGAAGGGATACCCACGCTTTAAGAAAGAACAAACACATGGTTCTGTTGAGTACAAAACCAGTGGCTGGAAGCTTTCCGAGGATAGGAGGTATATCACTTTCTCTGACGGATTTGAGGCGGGAACCTTCAAAATGTGGGGAACCCGCGATTTGCATTTCTATCAGTTGAAGCAGATTAAGCGTGTGCGTGTTGTACGTCGGGCTGACGGGTACTACGCACAGTTTTGTATTGACCAAGAACGGTTGGAGAAGCGGGAAGCAACATTTAAGACTGTTGGGATTGATGTTGGGTTGAACCACTTCTACACCAACTCTAACGGGCAAACAGTTGCAAATCCGCGTCATTTGCGCAAGTCCGAAAAGTCTTTGAAGCGACTGCAACGTCGTTTTTCTAGGACGAAAAAGGGTTCTAAAAACAGAGCCAAGTTTAGAAATAAATTAGCTCGCAAGCATCTCAAGGTAAGCCGCCAGCGTAAAGACTTTGCCGTAAAGACAGCAAGGTGCGTAGTGATGTCTAACGACCTCGTGGCGTATGAGGACTTGAAGGTGCGCAACATGGTGAGAAACAGGCATCTTGCCAAATCCATATCCGATGCAGCGTGGACTCAGTTTCGAGAATGGGTTGAATATTTTGGGAAAGTTTTCGGCGTGGTCACAGTTGCTGTACCGCCCCACTATACCTCCCAAGACTGCTCCAACTGCGGTCATGTTGTTAAGAAAACTCTTAGCACTAGGACACACACTTGCTTGCATTGTGGGCACATCCAAGACCGAGATCATAACGCTGCACGAAACATATTAGAAAAGGCATTAAGTACGGTGGGGCACATCGGAACTCACGCCTCTGGAGAGAGTGACCAATACTTGGGAGAGGAAACTCCTCCAAGCAAGTCAACTCGTGGAAAGAGGAAGTCCAAGAAGTGATTCTTGGAATCCCCCGCTACACCGCTTGCGGTTAGCGGTGGGAGGATGTCAATGCCTCAGAACTTCTTCCTGTGTCGGTAATGCATTAAGGTTATCAACCACGAATGAATTTCTGGTATTTTCAGCACCCGAAGGCAATTGATATCCTGAGTCGTGCAAAGTCATGCCAGCAGTTGAGAACAGAAGCTTTTTGCCAGCATGTTCTTCAAAAAAGCGCGGATTGTAGACCTTAAAATAGATACCTCCTGGAAATTCTGAATACTTGCTGATGCGGTAGTCACCTAGGTAGATGCTAAATCCTCGTGATGTAATTGGCAGTTTATTGCTCAGGTTAATTTTGACAATATATGTCACTCTGTCTAATGTGGTGTTTTCCGCCGTTTGCATAAACTCAATGTTTCTCAAGTCTGCTGCTTTGGGCTGAGTAGCAATGACTTGGAGATTTGCCACTTCCGGATATGTAATGTTCAGCATATCTTACTCCTTTTGTCAATTAGTTAGCTGTAACTCATCAAGGTAAACAGTTCCAGATGGAACAATGTTGAATGACAGCTTAATTTCCGTCAGATTGTTAATGTCAATACCATCCTCTTGAAGACCCTCTAAGGGAATGCGGAGGGTTTGCATGACGGTACGAGAGAATGTGCTTTCTTCCTCTCCTTCACCTGGGAAGCCCAACGCAACCTTATCTGGATAGATGAGCCTGCTTATGGAACTAGCAGCAAAACAGCTTCCCTTGGCTTTGTCGTGTACCTCGATGGTAAAGTCCTGATCCTCTCCTATTTGATTATTTGGTTCCGTTGATTGCCCAACTCGCAACGCCAGGAATTTAAACGCTTCAGTATCTAGCGTCTGGGGATCTAATTTGATGCGATAGCTGCCGCCGCCACCAGTCCATCTTAACCGTAGACCCTGAGTCTCCTGGTAGAGATGATCTGTCGGTTCCTGTCCTTCAAACGATAACTTCTTGGCGTTGATTTCTGAAGTTTCGACTGTACCTACAACTGGCTTTGATACCTCAAGACTGGTTTGGGATTCCTCAAAATGTTGCACAAACAAACGATGAGAACCTTGAAATTGTGAAACCAGATTGACATTGTTTGGAAGCCAACCAGCCTCAATGCCAAGCGCATGGTTTCTCAACAATTCCAGAAATTCGTGTTTGTCTTGAAGTACAGACATCGCCAAAGCTGAAATATAAACCTTAGCAATCTGTTCCTGGTCTTCACGCTCAATTGTTTTGGTAGATTCTTGCTGCCATACACTGTTAAAGTAATTATGATTTGCACCATGAATCCACAACAGCGATTTGAATCCTCGTGCTGGTTGTGTAGGGTTAGCAAGGTCAACTGTATGTGACCTGTCATATGTCTTATAGCCTTCAAACGTGAAGACATCACCATCACGGCTACCATGAATGATCAGGTAGTTGTCCCGCACTTTGGTAGATCCCGTTACAGGCACATATTGACCGTCCGTAGGGGCGATCGCAACGGCTGCACGAATGTCAAAACCATAGGGTCCTAAACCAAGAGAACCATCAAGTGGAACAGGTGCTAATTCGGGGTCGAATTGGACGCTTTCCATTGAGTTGAAAAGACTGGCGTGTCCTACTGCTTCTCCCCCACGGGAATGACCGACAATCATCACCCGCGACATATCGACTTTGCCTTCTAGGGGATGTCCAGCCTGTGCATTCCAAAGCTGAAATTGCTTAAGGTGTTCTAGATGGACAATTGCTCTTGCATCGTTTTCGCCAAAATTAAAGCCGTTAATAAAGTTAACATCTATCGTTGCGGCAATAATTCCATGAGATGCCAAGAGTTCGCACAAATAAATATATCCTGGTGTTGAGTTCTCTAGAGGGTCGTGGTTACCGTGGGCAAAAACGACCAATGGGAAAGGTCCATCTCCCACAGGTATTCTGATGTGTCCGTTGATTGGAACTTGAGTATTATCAAAAGGCCAATCAATACTAAAGCCCAATTCAGCAATGTTCGATATATCAATCCGTCGCGTAGCAAATCCGTCAGTTGGATTCTGGTATACGTGATATTGATTCAAATCCGGATTTGAGCTGTAATCCAAGTTTGGTGCGGCATAGACTACTTCAGTGAAAGTATAAGCACCTGCTTTTCCTGGATTGCTGAGCTTATTACATAAATCAGTTATATTCTGCATAGAAGTCTCACCTTGGGGTGCAGCGTTACAATACTGCCCCAGCATTGGCTTCGGTTGTTTACATACTTGATCTACAAGTTCTTAACTTGAGTTTCCATAATCTGGGCACCGCCTGTCCGAAAATAAGAAGGACGCGCGAACAGGTGAGGACAACCCGCCCCCACATCCTACAAAACCTCTTATCTTACCGAAAATTTGGGTTTAAAGCCCCGTCCTAAAGGAGCGGCTTTCTCTTTGTCTTCAGACTTCTGATGAGTTCTCTTAATACATCAGTTTTTGTTCTGCCAACTTCCGAGCAGTAGTCTTCAAGAATTTGAAGTTCATACTCTTCTACTCTAAAATCTAATCGTTTCTTCATACTTATTGTACAGCTTTATTGTGTACAATAGTAGCATGAGAACACTAAGATTTAAGTTGTACTCACACAAGCGCAATAGGTACCTCAAGCGGATGATTAACGCTGCTGGGGTAATTTATAACCACTGCATTGCCCTTCATCGTCGGTACTATCGGATGTGGGGTAAACACTTGAATTGTGCGAAACTTCAATCTCATGTTGCCAAATTGCGGAAACGTAATCCATTTTGGCAATCAGTGGGTTCTCAAGCAGTACAGGACATTTGTCAACGTATTGAAAAAGCATACCAATTGTTTTTTAAACATAATAAGAAGGGGGTTCGTCCACCAGGATTCAAGAAAGTTAAGAAGTACAAATCGTTCACCCTAAAGCAAGCAGGGTATAAGTTTTTAGGTGGCAATAGGGTCAAAATTGGAAATCGGGTTTATCAATTTTGGAAGTCTAGAAGTTGGGAGGGAACGGTCAAAACACTAACCATCAAGCGCACACCATTGGGTGAATTGTTTATGGTTGTTGTAGTTGACAATTCTTTGGAGCCAGAAATCAAATTCACGACTGGTAGAATAGCGGGATTTGACTTCGGCTTAAAGACGTTTCTCACTTGCTCTGATGGCTCTAGTATTGAATCACCGCAATTCTTCAAGCAGTCTCTCAACGCCATTAAGAAAGCTAGCAGACAGCATTCCAAAAAGTTGAAAGGGTCAGCTAACCGAGAACGGGCAAGAAAAAATCTGGTACGCAAGTACGAGGAAATTTCTAATGCTAGACGTGATTGGTTTTGGAAGTTAGCCCACGACCTAACTAGTAGGTTCGATGTGCTGTGCTTTGAAACCTTGAACCTTAAAGGAATGCAACGCCTTTGGGGACGCAAAATATCAGACCTAGCTTTTGGGGAATTTCTACAAATTTTAGAGTGGATTGCCAAAAAGAAAGGCAAGCAGGTCATATTTATAGATCAATGGTATCCGTCTAGCAAAACTTGTTCTAGTTGTGGACACGTTCTAGAAAAGCTGGATTTGTCCGTCAGAGAGTGGCGTTGTCCGTCCTGTCAGTTGGTGAATGGGAGGGACGAGAACGCAGCTAAAAATATTTGTGCAGTTGGGGCAACAAAAACGCTGGGTTAGGCGATGTAAGACGGGCTGCGCCTGCAATTGCTGTTTGAGCCTAGAATCCCTGCCCTACAAGGGCAGGGAGTATGTCAATCCCGCCTATGTGCAACGCGACAACTTGACTAAAAACCATACATCCAGTTAAATATATTCAGACCAATCGGTCGTAAAAGCATAAATGTCAAAAGGCGAAGAAACAAAAGAGAAAATTCTCCAACAAGCAGCCGAACTGTTTAATCAACAGGGATATGCTGGCTCGTCTATTTCAGACATCATGCGTGTTACGGGATTACAGAAAGGAGGAATATACAATCACTTTAAAAGCAAAGATGATTTAGCGCTACAGGCTTTTGACTTTGCGATCGCCCAACTTAGACAGCGTTATTTAGCCGCAATCCACAGCAAGCGTCATGCAATTGAGCGCCTGCAAGCAATTATTGGTGTATTTCGCAGCAATATAAATAACCCAGTGATCAAGGGAGGGTGCCCACTGCTGAATACTGCTGTTGAGAGTGATGATGCTCATCCTGCTTTACGCCAACGCACTCAACAGGCGATGAACTCTTGGCGCAACCTGTTTTATCGAATTATCCAAAAAGGAATACAAAAGGGTGAAATTCGCTCAACGGTTCATGCAGATGAAGTGACCACCATCATTATTTCCACACTTGAGGGGGCTGCGATGATGAGCAAGCTTTATGGAGATTCGATTCATCTTGAACGAGCAATCAATCATTTGACTCATTATATCGAAAGCCAATTACGCATTTAACCCCAGTGGACTTTCTTGAGTTTTGTTTACAAAAAAAAAGACCGTTTGGTCTGAAAAAAGAAAAATTGAGAAATCATACTTCAACAAAAGGAAAGCAATAGGAAAGCAATGAGTGATTTTTGTGGTCAGGTAGCACTGGTGACGGGAGCATCGCGAGGCATAGGCGCAAGCGTCGCCTGTATGTTAGCAGAACGTGGTGCTGACGTAGTTATTAACTACCGCAGTAAGGGTTTACGTGCTATTGAAGTAGCCGATGCAGTACGTGCCACTGGTCGTCAAGCCCTCCTTGCTCAAGCTGACATCACAAGTGAGAGCGAAATCACAGAGATGATGAAGCTCGTAGAGAAGCAGTTTACACGCCTTGACCTCCTTATCCTCAATGCGAGTGGTGGAATGGAGAAGGATAAGGCAGCCGACTATGCTATGCAACTTAACTTTACCGCTCAAGTACGTGCTGTTGACCTATCGTTACCACTAATGCCAGCAGGTGGACGCATTGTTTTCGTCACCAGTCACCTGGCACACTTTTATGGTCAGAAGTCTGTTTATCCAATCTACGAATCAGTGGCACAGAGCAAAAAAGCTGGCGAAGAGGCTCTGCGATCTCGTATACCTGAATTAACGAATAGAGGCATTAAACTGCTGGTAGTCAGCGGTGACTTGATTGAGGGTACTATCACCCCTAAGCTTATGCAGCGCCAGAACCCGGGTTTCATTCAAGCCCGCCGTAAACAAACTGGTTTTCTGCCTAGCATTGAAGACTTCGCCCACGCCATTGTCCATACTGCAGCAAACACTCAATTGCAAAGTGGAGCAACTATTTTCGTGGGAAGTACTGAATGGGAGATTGCTTAGGCACATTGACAACTCCTAAGCAGCCGTTAGCAAAAAGCTGACGATTCTAGAGTGTTGACCAATATCTAATCCAAAATCCAAAATCTAAAATCTAAAATTGATATGACTCATTCTTTCAATAGTCAAGAAAAACCCTTACGTCTGATTACACTTCCTATCAGTCATTATTGCGAAAAGGCACGATGGGCGCTGACAAAGGTGAAACTTCCTTACGTTGAAGAACCTCATATGCCACCGTTTCATCGATTTGCAACTGGTCAAGTTGGTGGAAAATCAGCTCCTGTTCTGATAACTGAAGCAGGAGCTTTCACTGATTCAACTGATATTTTACGATACCTGGACGAAATAGCTCCTGATAACGCTAAGCTATACCCCACAAACCCTGAATTACGCCAACAAGTTGAAAAACTGGAAGATTTATTTGACGAGCAGCTTGGATCTGCGATACGCCGTTGGGCTTACTTTTATGTGATGGATGACTACAAGTTTATGCAACGTAGATGGTGTCAGGGTGTTCCTTTTATTGAGGGCGCATTATTTCCAGTAGTTTTTCCCCCAATGCGCTCAGTGATTCGGCGAGGCTTCAACATAACCGCAGAATCTGCTGCACAAGCATATGAACAAATCAAGAGCATTTTTGAGCAAGTGAGTGAATTATTATCTGATGGACGCACCCACCTGATTGGAGATAGCTTTTCTGCTGCTGACATCACTTTTGCTGCACTCGCTGCTCCTGCTGTGTTACCCCCAGAACAGCCGATGAGCGGTGGTAACTTGCAGGAGTTGCCATCCAAGATGGCATCTGAGATTAGTGCCTTTCGAGAAACCCCAGCCGGAGCCTATGTGCTGCGTCTCTATCACGATAGAAACAATTGAATTTGGGAATTAAAAAATGAATCCATTAGCTATTCAAGTGACGTTCTCCCAACACCGACCCTGACGGGTACGGTGTGGGCTTCTCCAAATCGCTTTGAAGAAATTTCCTGCTTCATTGGTCGTTACTCCAGATACCCCAAGGATTACTCCATACAGCAATATCCACGTTCCGATACCTCCACAGGCAGTGAGCGAGACTCCTGACGCCCCACGGAGTCTTTGTACATGAAGCGATAAGCTTTGTACAACAATCATGTAATTGATTTTACGCAACCAACCTAACAGATAAAAATCTATATTTCTGGTTGCAACCCCATATCAATTGTCATGGTTCAAAACCGTTCCCAACGTTCGCACTGTTCACCTAGCAAGCTAGTACGTTTGTGTCGAGTGGTCAGTGGTTAGCTGATATAATCATGATAGCATCTGTTTAGACGTTGTATAGACATATATATTATGAGATCTAAGGGATTGCATATCAGAATCAGTGAACGCAGATTGAATAAAATACGGGCGTATGCTGCGAATAAAGAAAAAACGATTACTCAAATCATTGAAGACTACATTGACCGACTACCGTCCGCAGAGATTGGAGATTCCTCAATCACCCCTCGCACTGAATAACCTGCGGTTATTGCCGTTTAGGGGTGTTTCGTCATCTCCCGCCTTATATCCCGGCGCTAAATCGAAGATTATAGCGCGGGACTTACGGCGAACAAGTTAACTCTTCATGGAGCCATAGTTGTGCTTGTCGGGTTATTAACAGGAATACCTTATAGCTACGCAATTAACAGAAAACAGGATGAAAACACCGTCCGTGCATGGCGTGTGGCGCATTCTGGTTTGGCAATGGGTGGAACCACAATGATTGCTATCTCTGCTGTTCTATCCTATTTGAAATTAGACCCCATATTTGGCTTAACTTTGGTCTGGTCATTTGTAGTTTCGGGATATGGATTTTGTATTGCTTTGCCCTACGGTGCTTGGGTAGGTCATCGTGGTCTTTCTATTGAAGGACCAAGCCAAAATAAGGTTGTCTATGCAGGAAATATGGTGGGTGCAATTGGCTCATTAATTGGAACCTTGGTACTCATTTTTGGCTGTTTCAAGACTCTTATATAGGAAGGAACAGGAAAATTTTTTTGTTCATTTGCAGACCTTTCGGTCTTTTTGGTCAAATTTAGGAGGAATTCTCAATGCTCAAGTTTTACTACAATCCCCGCTCGCCTATGGCTCGGCGTGTGTGGCGAACTTTACTAGAAAAGGAGATTCCTTTTGAGCCGATTTTGTTGAGCTTAGATGGTGATCAATTACAACCAGAGTTTTTAACAATTAACCCCTTTCATCATGTTCCAGTCATAGTTGATGACGGTTTGCGGGTGATAGAATCTTTGGCAATTTTGGACTATTTAGAAACTAAGTACCCCTTACCTGTGCTGTTACCTAGAGAAGCTCAGAGCTTAGCAACAGTAAGGATGGTGCAAATGGTGACTACAAATGAACTACTTCCAAAAGTAATTTCTTTAATTTATGAAAGTGAAGATTCACCCAAATTTTTACAAGCAAAAGAGCATATAGAAAAAATACTAAAATTTTTTACGGAATGTTTAGGAAATAGTTCTTATTTTGGTGGCGCTCAGTTAACTCTAGCAGATATCGTTGCTGGAACAGATATGTCTTTCTTACCTATGTTGGGAGTCACTTTGAGTCATTACCCGAAGCTAAATGACTGGTTTGAGCGCTTGATGCAGCGAGAAGCATGGCGAAAAACGGAACTGAGTACAGAAGATTTTGAAAAATTCAAGCGAGTTTTGGTGAAGTTACGTAAGCGTGAGATGAGCCGAGGAAATAATGCTTAGTAGGAGAGGAAAATCTATGTTGAGAGAAAATAAGTCATTAGCGATCGCCTGTGCGTCAGGTAGTTTCAAAGGTGCTTTTGCTCATGGTGTGTTAAGTGCTTTGGAAGCCGGTGGAGTTCGCGCAGATGCCTATGCTGCTGCATCTTCCTCAGTTATTCCCACAGCTTGGGCTACGCTTGGAAAAGCGACAGAATTGAGTGTGGATTACTGGTTAGCAGGCTTACAAGTCCTCAAACAACCAAATGTGGGAATGAGCCAAATAGTGCTTGGGGGAATTGCACATTTCAGTCCAAATAAACAACTGTTTGAACCAGAAACACCAGAATATTTCGTTGCTACCAGTGCAGTGATCACTCCAGAAGCTGCTAGTGAAACTCAAGGAGAAAAAGCAAGACGCTTAGGGCGACGCTTGTTGGTATCAGCCGGGAAAAAAGACCGCAGTTGGGTGGATAAACACTTGCAATTAGCTGTATTTAGCACAAAACTAGGAGGTGAAGTGCATCTTGATGCCAGTAACTTTGATGAAGTGACGTACGCATCTTCTCGGATGCTTCACGGTTGGGATATCCCTGCTTGGATAGGCACAAAGCCTTACATTGATGCTTCCTACACGTGTTTGTGTCCGGCGATGGAAATGGTTGAGCAAGGATATCAAGAAGTGGTGGCGATCGCCAACGAACCAGGCACACTGTATCAGGATATGTTCCAGTTAGAGGCAATTCCTGAGAGCTACAAAGGAGTTTCCATTGACATTATTCAACCAGATGTAGACCCCAAAGAATTTGGAGTCAATTTTACAGATGCGACTGAAGAAGGGTTCTTGGCACTGTATCGCCACGGAGAGGAAAAGGGGAGAGAATTTACAAGAACTTTTCGATGATCATCTCGTCCACATACGTTCCGTTCAACTTGGCGTGTTTTTGCGCTGTCCCAACAATGTGAAAGCCACGTCGGAGGTAGCTGGCTAACGCCGCTTCGTTATCGGCACGAACGTATGTGAATATCTTTTCGTATCCCTTACGGCGAGCAGCTTCAAACGTGGCATCGAACAGACACGTGCCAATGCCTTGTCGTCGGTATGAGAGATCCACATATGTTCCGATGACTCCCACATGGTCAAATGCATGTGTGTAGGTCGCAAATGGTTCCATACTTTGAAAACCAACAACTTTGTGATCTGCACGACATACAGCAACATGGAACACCCCACGCTGGGGAAAGTTCAAAATGTACTCCCGTTCCGCCTCGACTGTCAAGGGTGTGTCAACCGCAGTATACAAACCAGTTGCGATGATGGGGTTCCAAATACCGACAATCGCCGCAGCATCATTCGGTCGTGCTTCTCGAATCAGCAGATCCATGAACAGTTGCCTCTAACAACTTCAACGATTTGATAACCGTTATATTGTAGATATATACATTTAGCTATATGTTCCATTTAGAGGCAATTCCTGAGAGCTACAAAGGAGCTTCCATTCAGATTATTCAACCGGATGTAGACCCCAAAGAATTTGGAGTCAATTTTACAGATGCGACTGAAGAAGGGTTCTTGGCACTGTATCGCCACGGAGAGGAAAAGGGGAGAGAATTTATCAATCGGTGAGGAAAGGATTTAGTGCCTTCTCAATACATTAACATTGCGACTTTTCAAAATAAAAAATCAGTCCATTGTCAGGCTGGACTGTAAAAAATATCGACAAACCACTTACCCATATTGGATAAACGTTAGCCAGGGAGCCGCCCGCCTGACTTAGGTTAACCATCTAGTCTTAGTGAAGTACCCACCACCAAATCGGAATACCTTTAACTGGTGGGGGCTTCGAGTTTCATCCGTCGATGCCACGGCGCGGAATCTCCGAAGAGATCGCCAACCAAATCCCGTGATGGTCTTACGGGCGCGTCCGGAGGTTTGGGACTCGCCCCAGAAATTAGATTTCACAGCCAACGGCATAAGGGTTTCAGACTCATTTTCGGACAGGTCTAAAGGCTTCGAGGTGATTAGATACAGATTTGGGGCTGTTTCCATCAGGCATGATTGCCCCATGCAGGTAAGCCTGATTTAGATTCACATCACTTAGATCGACTTCAGTCAAATTTGCCTCAGTGAGGTTGGCTTGAGCCAAGTTTATTTTAGTTAATTTTGCCCCTTTCAAAATGGCACCAGTGAGATTTGCCCGACTCAAATTTGCCTGAGTCAGGTTTGCACCACTCAAGTCGGCACCACTAAAGTCGGCACCACTCAAATTGGCACTCTTGAGATTAAACGCAATCAACTTCAGGTTCCTAAAGTTTCTTTGCCCAGCTGCATATCGGCTTAAAAGTTCATTGGCATCCATATTGGCTGCCTCGCAACGAGTAGCGTTGTCGCTGTTTACCGATCTTAATCATAATTCACAATCAACAGTTTTTACCAAATTACCCATAAGTATAAGCTGACTGCCCCAATATGCGCCTTTCTTGTCTGCGTTCTCTGTGCCTGGAGCGGTTCGTTAGTATTATATAGATATGCACTCCCAGCCAATTGTCTAAGTTTGAGTAAAGTATGGAAAAACAAACGATTCATGTTATCGGAGGTGGACTCGCTGGGACAGAAGCAGCGTGGCAAATTGCTTCTGCTGGAGTGTCGGTTATTCTTTGGGAAATGCGCCCAAATCGCTACAGTGGTGCGCATCATACGGAACATTTGGCGGAATTGGTGTGTAGTAATTCTTTTGGCGCAATGGCAAGCGATCGCGCGGCTGGTCTATTGCATGAAGAATTGCGTCAACTCGGTTCTGTTGTGATCTCAAAAGCTGATGAACACGCCGTGCCTGCTGGCGGGGCGCTAGCAGTAGATAGAGGACGATTTAGCCAGGACTTGACGGAAACCTTATCTCGCCATCCGTTGATTGAACTGCGGCGGGAAGAACTGCGTGTTATCCCTGAGGGGATTGTTGTTTTGGCAACTGGTCCATTAACCAGCCCGGAATTGGCGGAAGATTTACGCCGCTTTACGGGGATGGAGTACCTCAGCTTTTTCGATGCCGCAAGCCCTATTATCGTGGGAGAATCAATTAACCGCGACATCGCCTTCATGGCATCGCGCTACGACAAAGGCGAAGCTGCTTACCTCAACTGCCCGATGAATAAAGAGCAGTACTTGCAGTTTTGGCAAGAACTGCGTACAGCCGAACAGGTGGAATTGAAAGATTTTGAACGGGAAACAGCGAAATTTTTTGAAGCCTGTTTGCCAATTGAAGAACAAGCACGGCGCGGGGAAGACACGATGCGCTACGGTCCCCTCAAGCCAGTGGGTTTATCGGATAGTCGGACTGGGGAACGTCCCTACGCCGTGATACAGTTGCGGCAAGAAGACAAAGCAGGTCAACTTTGGAATATGGTAGGATTCCAAACAAATCTGCGTTGGGGCGAGCAAAAGCGAGTCTTCCAAATGATTCCTGGTTTGGAAAATGCCGAGTTCGTGCGGCTGGGGGTGATGCACCGCAATACTTTTATCAACGCGCCTCAGCTTATGTTACCTAGTTTGCAATTTAAGGAGCGTCCAACGCTGTTAGGTGCTGGACAGTTGATTGGGACTGAAGGCTATACCGCAGCCGCCGCAGGTGGTTGGTTAGCGGGAACGAATGCAGCAAGGCTAGCTTTGGGGAAAGAACCCTTGACCATTTCAAATACAACGATGATGGGGGCGCTGTTTGAGTTTATCAGTTCCGCTTCGCCCAAGCATTTCCAGCCAATGCCTCCTAACTTTGGGATTTTCCCAGAACTGGGTGAGAAAATCAAAAACAAACAGGAACGTTACGGACGTTATCGCGATCGCGCTTTAGCTGAGGTCAGGGAATTCGTAACTCGTAATTTCTAACTCGTAATACAAAGAGAATAATTACGAATTACGAATTACGAATTATTTTGATTATTTGCGTTGGTCTTCAATTGTCTCGTCTTTAGTCGTTGCGATTCCATGTACACCGATCGCGGCGATCGTTGCACCTATGAAGCCCCAAGTCCCGTTAGCAAATGCATTGATCCGATGACTGAGACTACGATGATAGGCAAGATCCAACTGTCTATTATTCACTCGGACATCCCTGGTTAACTTGTCCACATACCTTTCGGTTCTTCCTAGCGCTTCGTAGTCAGTGTTGAACGAGTAAAGTGATGACCCCGCCACCAACAAACCAGGAATAACTAAGGCAATAAAGAGAATGACTCTGCCTATGCTCATACAACCTCGTTAGGCAATATATTTGAGTTAACGTGAGTTCGATGTATCCTGATTTGACCCCTCTCCAAACCTCTCCCCTTGTAGGGGAGAGGCTTAAAAATCCCATTTTTACGTAGCTCCTCCCTCTCCTACAAGGAGAGGGAGGTCGGGTGGGAGAGGTCGGTGAGAACTCACGTTGAGTTAATGCTGACATAGCGGGAATTTGCTGAGAGTATCTAGCGAACAAATTAGAAAAATCGTGCCTATGAGAGGTTCAGGCATATTTGAGGAATAATATTCATGATGTTTGCAACGATACCTTAGCTCAATGTACTACTTGTAGCGCTTTTCATTTGAATGAAAAAATCGTAGGGTGGGCATTGCGCTTAAAAGCTTATATGATGGACATTTGAGCTATTGGTGAGCAATGCCCACCTATCAGACATTCATGTACTGCGATTGCGCGCAGCGCAGTGTCCTGCATGGCGATCGCTCTCGTTTGAGAAAGAGTCTAGTACGGCGCAACAGAAATAACAAGGGCAGTTATGTAGCGCAACTCAATTGAATCAAGTACAGATTTATCGGCGTTGCTGATTTGAAGTATGAATCCAAGTGTAGAGACGTACCATGGTACGTCTCTAGAAGGGTTTGGAATCACACGACATCTTTTTCATACATGGATTCAGCAACGCCGATTTATCTGTGTCCATCTGTACGGCAGTTGCTATCTCCTTCGGAGACGCTTCGCGAACAACGGGGGGAACCCCCCTCCGGGTTCACCAGTCGCCTGGCTGTCGGGAAACCCTCCTGCAGCGCTGGTTCACCGCAACGCACGCAAGAGTCCATCTGTGGTTCATTATTTCTTTGGTGTATTTTACTCCGCATTGCAAACCGTTATATAAGCTATCGCAAGCGAACCCTACGGTCCTTGAACAGGAATATCAGCAACCCTAATCTTGGGCAAAGTGCTGTAACTTTGGTCGCTACCAGACATATTATTCGTCGCTAAAGAAAATGAGGTGGCTGATGGAGACATTCTTCCCAAAAAAACAAATTCCCCCTTCAGAGTCGTCCCAGGTTGAATTTCAATTTCAGAGTTGTCTGGTGGTGCTACCAAGTTGTACTGATTACCCAGGTTATCTATCAGTACCATGTCCTTGCTATTGTTCAACTTGATCGGGTCTTTATGACCATTCGTCACCGCAAGGTTGACCTTAGTACTATCCTCAGCAAAGGATATCCCTGTTAAACGTACCACAGTGCCATTGGCATGATTCATCTGGAGATTGAGAGTTTGAGGTGGTGGTAGTAATGGTGAGGTATCTGTAGAGGTCGTTTGGGTATCGGTCGTTTGGGTATCGGTCGTTTCGAGTGGCGATGCAGTAGGTGCCACAGCAGGTGTTGCGGCTGTCTTGGCGGTCGGTGAACTGGTAGCAACATTAGGATTGATTTGTCCCAATAACATCTGTTGCAATCGTGGGTTTTTGATAAGTAGCCAAATACCAGCGCCCAGTACCAGTAGTAAAGTAAACAGAACTCCCATCAGAAAGCCACTAAAGGCATTACTGCCACGACGGTTGGTTTTTGGTTCTTGTTGAAAGCGCTTTTCCGTCATTTGAAGTAAAATTCCTACTTTACATAACAAAGGATATCTGTTTTGCACCCACCTTTGGATCTATCTTATTAATTATTAGAAATTCTTATCCATAAAGATTCCGGTTCTTAATTGAGTGCAAGACAACCTTTTCTTGTGCGATGGGCTTCTAGCCCGTCTTAAATTGAGGGCGGGCTAGAAGCCCACCCCACAAAATATGTATTTCATCCAAGTGAGAAGCGCTATAGATTTGGGATGAGGTTTCTAGCCAATGGTAGTCACCAAGGCAAATCAAGGCTATAATAATGTTTATTGCCGTGACAAACTTTCGGGGTTTGCGGCTTTAAGGGCGCGTAGCTCAGTGGATAGAGCAACAGATTCCGGTTCTGTTGGTCGGGGGTTCAAATCCCTCCGCGCTCGTCTTTTGTACCACATTATTTGTCTGCGTTGACAAATTGATATCTGTATATTGTTGTGGTCTGTGGTGAAAACTGTGTTTCACAGCATAATGCTGCAATATATAAGGGACTTCCAAATTAAAAAATATCCAACTTTTCTTGTGGGATGGGCTTCTAGCCCGTCCTATAAACTGGGCGGGTAAGGATACCCACCCCACAAGTTGGATAATTTATTTCTTGGAAATCCCTAAAGTACGTCCTAAATATTTTCTGGAAAGACTGTTATCGTATTTGTAGCTAATATCCAGTCTTTTCTTACAAAAATTATTATGAGCTTTAAAGAACTTATTAAGCAGTTACCTCAGATTGCTAATGTTCTTGGTCAACTCCGCACACTAGCTCAAAACGATCCAAAACTTATTAAAGTATTACAGGAATTCGGACTAGACCCGACTCAGCCTCCAGAAAAACCTGACGCTATTTATGCTTGGAGTATCGTCAAGTATTATGACGAATCTCAACAAAAGCAACCGATGATAAATCTGTTGGGTGAAGACGAGATAAAAAAGACTTTTGTAGAAAAATATAATGCTAATGACTTAGCAAAATTTTTCAAATCAGCAAAAGATTTTATTATTCGCAAAGGGTTGTGGGCTGAGTTCCGAGAAAAAGAGGTTGACCTGAGAGCAGAGATTCAGAATTTTTCTAGTGTTTACACTCAAGTTACGAAATGGGCTAGATCTCCTCTAAAAGTTTTAACTGATCCAGATTCTACTAAAATTCCAGAAGAATATTCGCCTTATCCAAAAGAGTTTCAAGCATTAATACAGAAAAAAATAGAGTCATTTTGCGGTCGAGAATTTGTTTTTCAGAAAATACAACAGTTTATTTCCCGTAACTCTAACGGTTACTTTACTATCGTGGGAGATGCAGGGATGGGAAAAAGCACCATTGCTGCAAAGTACGTTTGGGTTCATAAATTTCCTTGCTATTTCAATATTCGCGCTGAGGGTCGCAATAGACCTGAGTTGTTTTTGGAAAGTATTCGTCAACAGCTAATCAATCGTTATTGGTTGCAGAATGCCAAGGATGATAATTTACAGAGTTTACTTCAAAAAGTCAGCGATAATCTTTTAGATGACGAACGCCTTGTGATTGTGGTTGATGCGCTTGATGAGGTGGAGCAAGAAGACCGAGATAAAAATCTTTTAAATTTACCGACAACACTCCCCAATAAAGTTTATTTCTTGTTGACGAGACGACCTTATGTTGCAGATAATAAGCGCTTGTACACTCAGGGAGTTCCTGAGGAGGAATTAGATTTAAGAAGTCAGGAATATGGAGATTTGAGCCGTAAGGATATTGAAAATTACATTTGGTTCTTTATCCAAGAAAATCCCAAAACTAAAGATAGTCTCAGTCAGTGGATTGAGGAGCGTAAGATAGCTGCTTTGACTTTTGTTGAGCAGGTAGCTGACAAAAGTGAAAATAACTTTATGTATTTGTATCATCTCTTGCCAGGAATTGCTCAAGGAGAATACAACGACCTCTCCTTAGAAAAATTTCCCAAGGGTCTTCAGGAATACTATCGAACCCATTGGGTGAGGATGGGTATGGATACAGAACCTAAGGAAAAGATGGTGATTATTCTATTTATTTTAGTGGAAATTAGTACGCCTATTCCCTGTGAGATGATGGCAGAAATTGCCAACCAGGATGAATATGAGGTGCAAAAGGTTTTGGATCAGTGGGTTGAGTATTTGAAAGACCAGAAAATAGATCAAGAAACCTGCTATAGCATCTACCATACAAGTTTCCTTGAATTCCTTAAATGCAAACGGGAACTGAAGAAAACCCGGAAACTATTTGACGAAGTGAACCAAAGGATTGCTGAATATTTTACAAGGAAGATGGCGTAAGATGGGGAAACTTGCCCAGAAATTAGCTGCACAACCTCTCTGGTTCCAGAACGCCTATCTGAGCAGTGCCGTAAAAAGTCAAGTGGAGTCGGGGAATTTTGCAGAGTGCTACCAAACTTTGACTGATTTCGACTATTTAGAAGCCAAGATTAAGCGTCCTGAATTTGGAGTGCAAGCGCTGATTACAGATTACGATTTGATTGACTCGTCAAAGGTGGCAACTCACTCAGATGATAACTCCCATGAAGTAGAAACGCTGAAACTGATTCAAGGAGCACTGCGTCTCTGTGCGCATATTTTAGCTGAGGATAAGACGCAACTGGCAGGGCAATTATTCGGGCGGTTGCTGTCTTTTCCACAACCTGGGATTCAGACGTTATTAGCACAGGCAAAGCAGTGGCAAGATGATCCTTGGTTGCGTCCCCTGTCACCTAGCTTAAGTCCTCCCGGTGGACCTTTGCTTCGTACTCTCACGGGTCATAGCGACTCGGTAAACGCAGTCGCCGTCACTCCAGACGGCAAGCGGGTGATTTCTGCTTCACTTGACAGCACTCTCAAAGTCTGGGATTTGGCTGATGGCAAAGAAGTTTTTACACTTACTGGTCATAGCGACTCGGTAAGGGCAGTCGCCGTCACTCCAGACGGCAAGCGGGTGATTTCTGCTTCCGATGACAACACACTCAAAGTCTGGGATTTGGCAGATGGCAAAGAAGTTTTCACACTCAACGCTCATAGCAGCTCGATAACGGCAGTCGCCGTCACCCCAGACGGCAAGCGGGTGATTTCTGCTTCACTTGACAACACTCTCAAAGTCTGGGACTTGGCTGATGGCAAACAACTTTTCA
>NZ_CAWUDP010000094.1:0-37329 GCF_963920835.1 Scytonema sp. PCC 10023 | reverse complement strand
CACGTCCGGTTTTGAGGGGGGAAGGGGACAGCAATGTCCCTGACCTACCCGACATGCTCTTGATGCTCATCTAGCCACAGCCCATATGGAGGAAGTAGACGCTAAACTTGACGGTTTGCTTGCTGCTGAACCTGATATCCGCCGCTACAGTCTTATAAGTTCGTAGCGTTATAATTCGTAGTTGCGCTGTCTGCGCTAAACACGCAAACGTTGCACAATAGGAATGTCGATCCACCAATGGCATTTCCACTCTTCCTTTGCCAATTGCGAGTGCGATCGCCGCTTTTACCTTTTATCGATCGCCCTTTTTCGGTTTGATCCAACTTTTTCGCGTTGCTCCCGTTTGGTTATTATCTTTGCAATGCGTATGCGTTTTTCACTGTGGTCAAACGATGAAGGGTCTTGTTTTCTAAACTAGCCAAAGTTGACAAGCGGTCTTCATTGATAATACGGCGTGTGGTTATTCTGTCTGGATAACACCTCATGAACATATTTGTAAAGTGCGTTCCGTAGTGGATATGCTCATCGCTTGACGGATCAAACAGCGGACGGACACAAGCATCGAAATTGGGCTCATGGAAGTACGCTAGCGCAAATCGCTCCCTCGTGTTTAGCCTGACTTTATGGGGCGTTGAGAGCAGGTAGCCATTAGTCAGGAACTGCAGAATATCGCCAGGGAACACGGTCAGTACACTTGGCACAGGCTTCACAAAGGTCCAAGGATCATCGTTTTCATACATACCTGCCATGCTTTCGGTCGATAACCAATTTCTGTTTCTCTTTTCCCCTTCGACCGGTGGACGTATATAGAGACCACCCACGTTATCCTGGGCTGCGATGACCAATAGCCCGTAGTCGGTATGTGCGCCGATCCCCCTCGCCGATTTTTGAGATAGCGTCGGAAATCGCAATACGCGCATATGATGCCAACCATCCCTGGTCAATTTCGTTAAAGCGTTAATATCATCTAGCCCCAACCCTAGAGCCGTCAACTTCAGCAATTTCTCGCCGATTAAGCCGAGCTCGTCCATGAATACTTTCATACTTTGGTGGTACTCTTCATCAGGCCAAGGCATTGGTCCATGACATGGCCATTGCGCTTGTACACAGGCATCATTGAGTGGAGTATCTTTGCAAATAGTGTATATCTCGGAATAATCGGACTCCCCAGCGGTAACTTCCTCTCCAGAAGCAATATAGCCACCGTAGTTAAGATCACTAATGCATTGGGATTTGAACTTCATAGGCATACGAAAGAACCGTCGGCTCGCTTCAAATGCACTCTCGGTTTTTCGATTCTGTATTGTGTTTGTCGCAACCTGAAATATTCCGTCGGTTCTCCATGCTTGAATTATCTCGCGTGCTGTATCGATATCGGATTGTGTTCCTGTGATGGATTTGGGCAGGTAGAACGTTTGCAAATCAGCCATTTCAACTTCCTTTCACTGGTAGTGGTATAGCCCGGATTTCTGACAAGTCTCGCGCTTACATCGCCAGAAGCGTAATTTAGCTTGGGTTTTAGCCTGAGCAAATAGGGTTCTGAAAAATGGCAGACTGTTTTCTGGGGGCGATCGCCGAAGGCGGGCACTCCGTGCCATCGCGCCTTGCGCGGGTCCTGGGACCATCGTCCGTATATGCCCAGAGGGTTTTCCTCTAGCAAACCCTCTCTTCAAATCTTCGATTTGAGGCAACCAAACGGAGCTTGGTTGCGGCATAGGACGCGCTTTGCGATGGTATGTATTTTCGTCACTCAAAGGAAATCATTTTTACTTGCTGACAGACAAAGTCTCCTCTGAGGACAGTGATAAAAAATGCTATCTAGTGACTATTTTGACTGCTTTAATTCTGCGTACTTGCATTTAGTAATGTCGTAACTAGCTAAGTACAACATTTCGCAAGTTCATGAGGAATTAACCAGCCGCTAGTCTCAAGCTCTGGGCAAAAAAAACGCTACGAATTTATGAAATTCTGCACTAAGCAAATAAAGAGTCTATCAAGGGCAGCAAAGATGAAGAAAATTCCGACTTAGTAACAAAGCCATCTGCACCTACAACCTTAGCTGCAGCGCGCTCTTCGTTACTATCGTTCAACGTTAAAATGATGACGTATGGTGCATTTGGCTGCGCTTTTATAAGGCGTGTTGCTTCCAGACCATTGATTTCAGGCATTGCTAAATCCATTAGTACCAAATCAGGGCACAATAGAGGAATTAGCTCCAGCGCTTCTGTTGCGGACAGAACAGACCCGACAACCTCCAGCCGCTTATCCATTGCTAAAAAGCGGGTTGCGGATTTGAGAAAAGTAAGGCTATCGTCTACAAGAAGAATGCGCAGAGGTGGCATCAGTTTATGAGTGTGTTTCCAAAGGGGAAACCACTGTCAGAGTGTAAATTGCTTGAATGCAAAACTTGTAACTAAAGGCAGTTATGCCTTCTGCTTAACTTTGAGGAAAGCCTGTACTTTCTGCACTCAATCTAATACCTAAATTACGCTAAATCAGTTGAGAACCCAATCAGGAAAACCCTGAGTTGTGAGGAGAAAAGTCCTGAGTCTCGCTCAAGGTCTGCACTGTTCAACTCAGGACTAGTATTATTTAAGTATCACGCAGCACCAATCCTATACGAAGGGTGTAACGTACTAAACCTGCTCTCGCTAAATAAAGGAGTTTTGGTTTAATACAGAGTGACTTAATCACATCAAATTTTCTTGGTGCAAGATGTGACCTTCGCTCCTAGTAGCGATCGCCCGGAGCGAAGACGAAGGCATAATGAACTACCCACAGTTGGCTTCGCCTGAACTGTGGGTTTCTACATCCCTCAGTTCGTTTTTGGGTGAGCTACCTGTAGATTTTTGACACTTCACACGTCCCAGTTGCTTCATACTTCCAGTTTTTTTGCTGGGGCATGAAGTAGCGCTGGCAACATCAGCGTCTACGAGGCTTGTTCCAAACCCCGGTAGAGTTCCTTTTGACCAGTAGAGCATCACTTCGGCAGCAGCGATATCCCTATCCTGTACATACCCGCAGACACCGCACTCATGGATGCGTACGTCCAGAGTCTTCTTATGCTGGCGTCCGCATTTAGGACAGGTTTGACTTGGTTTTACCTTCTTGGTTGGGACTTCTACAAATACACCACCAATTTGTTCAACTTTATATTTGATGGTACTTCGTAGCATTCCAAAACCGACATCAAGGATTGACTTGTTCAACCCTGCTTTCTGCTTTTTCCGCTTACCCTTGTTTGCTTTACGGGTCATCTTGGTGACTTCTAGCTTTTCGGTTGCAACGAAGCTATTACCGCTTACTATTTCTGCTGCAACTTGATGTACCCAATCCTGTCTCTGGTTCGCAACCTTACGAATAAGCTTGCTAACTTTGAACTGGGCTTTTTTCCATCTTCTAGAAGCTTTAACTTTTTTCTTCCTATTTGGTGCTTGTTTGCGTCTCTTCTCCTTAGACGCCTGCTTTATCTTGCGTTCAGCATTTCGTAAGAATTTGGGAGCACAAGAGTGTTGATGACTCACCCCATCTGTTATGGACAATGCTGACTTACAGCCTAAGTCAATACCAATAGCACCAACTGGTAAAACTTGAGGTTTAAGTACTTGATCTAATACATCAACCGTTATAGATGCGTACCACTTCCCGTTACGATAAACGATAGTGCAAGTGGTTGGAGTCCCCCAGCATTTAGCTTTACCACGCATTTGAATACGCCCAATTTTAGACAAGTTCAAGTACCCGTTTTCACCATTAGACTCAACAGAATAACCAGTTTTAGCTGGATAAGTCCACCCTGAGTAATGGCGAATAGACTTAAACTTTGGGCGCTTTCCTAATCCCTTGAACCATCGTTCAAATGCAAAATCAACACGTTTCAATGTTGCTTGCAAAGCTTGAGAGTTTATTTCTTTGTACTCTGTCCAAACTTCTTTGAATGCTGGTAAAGAATTCTGTTGCTCGATATAGGTAACAGAATGCTTGAACTTTTCATACTGTGTAAATCGGTTGTATACAGCAGCATTGAACAACTCTTTATGAAGCTTGCGATGATACCTCAAAGACTGCTCTATTCGCTTTGTTGGGTATAACCGAAACGTCATTCGCCTTGTTGCCACTGCTTGAAATACCTCTTTTTTTATCGCTATACTTATATTAAAAGAAATAACGACATAATAACGACAATGAAAAAGAAATATTTCAACCTAAGACTGTCAGACCGGAGACTTAATATACTTAGAGAATATGCAGTCCTCACGGATAAAACAATGACTGCGGTAATAGAAGATTATATAGATTCGCTTCCCAACGCAAAAACTGTCAACTCATCAGTCATCCCCCTCCCTCTCAATCCTACGGATTGAATCAGTCGGGGATGTCTTCTTCATTGACCGCTGTCCATCCCCACCCTACTTCGTGGAGGGTGGGGACTTCCGCGATACCGTTAAATTACGCTCATAAGTCCCCATTTACATCTTGCCATCTTTGTCAATGTGTAAGTTCTATTTTTTACCTATCTTTTAAACTCATATCAGCGATAATTTAATCAAGAAAATGCAATAGGTAATTTTTTTAAACCTCGCATTGCTAAATTAGGTATCCACTCAAGTTTGGAGGAATTTAGATGTATATTTGGGAAGCTTTGGACAAGAGAGTTAATGGCGACTTTGGTTTCCAAGCGAGTTAGAACTGCACCAAGACAAAAGTGGATACCTAATCCCAATCCTAAATGACGGTTGTCTTGCCGAGAAATGTCTAGTTTACTTGGCTGGTGAAAACGTTCTGGGTCGTGGTTGCCTGCGTGTAACAGACAATAAATCTTTTGTCCGGCTTGAATATTTTGTCCATTGATTTGCGTATCTAATTTAGCTCGACGAACGACGCTAAAAGCAGGCCCACAATACCGAAATACTTCTTCAACTGCGCTGTCGATTAAGGCTGGATTGTCTTTGAGTTTGTTTAACTCGGCAGGGTTTTGTAATAGTGCAAGTATACCATTAGCAATTAAGTGTGTTGTAGTTTCGTAAGCACCAGCCATCATGACAATACACATGGTAGCAACTTCTTGAGTACTAAGTTGAGCCGAACAATAGGAAGCGTTGGCTAATTGATTGATTAAACTATCACTCTTAGAACTACGATGTTCTTCCACTAGCATATGAAAGTATGTAATACATTTTACCAAGTTTTGGTAAGTTGCATTAATCGCCTCATCGCTAGCATTGTCGGCTCCAAGTAGAGTAAATATACTACTACTCCAATCTTTTAGTTCTGCAATATGCGTTCGCGATATGCCAAACATCTTTGCCGTCACTAGCGCAGGGAGGGGAACCGCAAAATCTTGAATTAGTTCCATTTCTCCCTTAGCACTAACGTTTTTAATCAGTTCCCAAGTCAAATCTTCAATGCAAAGCTTATAACTTTCCATCAGTGAGGAAGTGAACACTCCAGACACAATATTGCGTAGAAATGTGTGCCTGGGAGGGTCAGAAAAAACCATCCAACTGGCAAAAAAGTTATTGCAAAAATTTAGTTTCTCCCGCAGCCCAGGCGACCCTCCCCTAGCAATTTGACCATTTCTATCCACCGAAAAATTCGCATCTCGAATCGTGGTTGAAATATCCTGATAACGTGTTAATACCCAAGACTCTAGACGAGTACACCAATAAACAGGATGATTTAAGCGCATCTCATCTAAAGTAGGTTCTGGTTGTGCGTAGAAATCAGGGCTAAATAAATCGTATATTTGCACAAGTGACATACGTAAGTTTAACCCATACTTGCTTCTTTACCTTCAGCACTTCCGTTCCCGCGACGCGCCCTTTTTAATGACTTTGTAGAACGCAAGATTTCAATTCTTGGAGGAATAACTATATATCTAGAACCACAATACTTAGCTTTAAAATTCTTCATCCAACCGTGATGGCTGAGTACACCTTTTGCATCAAAGCCAACAACAGATACACCGCTACGGTCGTAGCTTCCTGATAAGAGAAAACACCAATAGGTTTGGTCGGGAAATTCATAAAAATAATATTTAAAAGTTGCTGCGAATGCAAGATATCTTCTCAAATCCATGCCATGAAGACCTTCATCTTCATAGACTCGCTTGCTGAAAAGCCCAGTTTCGTTAATTAATTCCGGTGTTTTACTATTAGAGGCGATAAACCATTGGTCTTCTGAAACCATCGTATTTCTAATCATGGTTTCATTCTCGAAATTTACATTAGCTTTAATGCCAAACCTATCACAAAGTTGCTGCATCGTCAGCTTTGCAGGTAAATAAATCAACAATTCATTTGTTTTTGATAATTCGCCTATCTCTTCTTCTGTAAAAGGACATTCAGAAATAGCAATATCTCCATAAAGACTTTTTACATAAGAGGCTAACTCTTGTTTTTGATTAGATGGCGATTGCTTGAGTTCGGAATCTAATAATACAGTTGATGATGTATGCAGCATTTTTCTCACAAAAACTAATGTTTAATTGTTGTCAATTCTTTCTAACAAGACCATTCAAATTGCAAGCCGAAATTCAACCAAATACACAAGGCTGAACGAGAGAAAACCAATCGAAAAGACATTGTACTTTTTGTGAAGTATCAAAGTTTTGAGATAAAAGTATTTGATTGGCTTTATTTCTATCTAAGTAAGTAAGTCGGTGAGAAAAAACCAAACTATGTTACGAAAGGTTAACTAAGCTAAAAACCTCTTCCCTCCTGCCTCCTGCCTTATCCCCACTACAAATATTTACGCCGTTCTACTTACTATGGCATTTGAAGCTCAAGCTGTGGACGATAAGAAAACACCGCATCAGAAAGCTGCTGCCACATATCAATCTGATGTTTACCTATAAAAGCAAAAGCTTCTATCACCTTTTCCGGGTTGGTTTTCCAGACGTTATCAAGCATATGCGTGGTTGCCTCATAGTGTTCAACATCTCGGTGAACAGCAAAGAAGACCAGCCCCCAACCTTCAATACCAAAACTCTGAACGAGATCATAAAGGTTGGTGTAGTCAGGATTGTCCAACTTTTCATAAGCAGAAAAGGCAGCAAGGAGCGAGTCAGGATCGTGTGCCGCCAGCCAACGCAAATGACCGCGATTATACTCGTGCATAAAGGGCAAATGGGTTGTTTCGTTGACTACCTCATCCGTTAGGTCAATACCCAGAGCGTTGGCAAATTCGTAATAAAGCACTTCATGAGATTTCCCTTGATTTCCACCATATTCTTCTACGGTATTTTCAAGGATGAGCTGCTTCATTTCATAGGTGCCGTGATTAGCAACAAACCAGAAGAAGTCATTGGTATGACCCCTAGCATGGTAGAACGCCTTCGCAAAAAACACCTGTTGCTCATAGGAAAGTTTTTTGGTCAACTCAGGCTTAAACAAGTCAATATGCTTAACCGCTTCTGTATAGTCTTGCAGCCACCCCATCACAAACTCGTTCAGGCTATTTTGACCGACGTGAAGCTGTTCTTTTGAAGATTGCAAAGAATAAGCCATTTTACCCCTCCTGTGTGGAAAAATATAACAACTACTAATTGAGCTTGAATATCGTTAAAAAACAGACAACATCTCAAGCCATTTGTCACAACTGCTGTGTGACTAATACCAATTCGCAATTCGCAATTAAGAAACTTAGATTTAGCAGGACTTTCGTGATTCGCATCTGTTGCCAAATTTTAGTGAATTGGTATAACCCCTCTTTTGTTGGTAGTAACAAAAGAGGGCTTGTGTTGCAGGCAGAACAGACCCGACAACCTCCACCCGCTTATCCATTGCTAAAAAGCGGGTTGCGGATTTGAGAAAAGCAAGGCTGTCGTCTACTAGAAGAATGTGCAGAGGTGGCATCAGTTTATTAGTATGTTTCCAACCGGTAAACCACTATCAGAGTGTAAATTGCTTGAATGCAAAACTTACAACTAAAGGCAGTTTATGCCTTCTGCTTGACTTTGAGGAAAGTCTGTACTTTCTGCACTCAATCTAATACCTAAATTACGCTAAATCAGTTGAGAACCCAATCAGGAAAACCCTGAGTTCTGAGGAGAAAAGTCCTGAGTCTCGCTCTTGGTCCGCACTGTTCAACTCAGGACTAGTATTATTTAAGTATCAGGCAGCACCAATCCTATACGAAGGCCGTAACGTACTAGACCTGTCTAGCTTGAAAATGGGTGTAAGGGTATAAGGGTGTAAAGGGTGTAGGGGTATAGAATAAAAAACCTCTTTCATCTTTGGTGGGTGAAACTTGTTTCATAGGGACTGCCCTCTACTTCGTTAAAAGGGGGGGCTTGTATCCCATTATTTTTGGTCATCTACTAGTTAAATTTAAACTAATAACTCCTGCAATAATTAATACCATTGAAATAATTTTAGTTAGAGAAATAGATTCTCTAAAGTATAAGATACCAACCATTGATATGATCATTGTTCCCACACCTGACCAAACAGCATAAGCGACACCAATATCTAATTTTTTTAATGCAATGGTTACAGAAATTAAACTCATAGCATAAAAGACAAATATTAAAATGCTGGGCAGAGGTTTCGTAAAGCCTGCTGAAAATTTCATGAATGTGGTTCCAGAAACCTCAAACATAATACCTAAAACAAGATATAACCAACTCAACAATGTTTTTCCCTTTTTACTTATACGTTTTCGCAACATTTTTTCTAATCGCATTAAATCAATTGAAAGATAATTAATAAACTAAGCATTGCAAATCAACTTCTACCAATTGCTATAACCTCTGTCACAAATGAATCCTTTGTAAGGGTGTACGATTGTCGCCCTTACAAAGCTTTTCAATGAAAGTAAATCAGTGATACGATCTACTAACATTGAGTGTTTGTTATTAGAAATGCTTCGACTTAAATCCGGCTTGCATTAGCCAATCGATTACGCCCTGCGTAATCTATATGAATTTGAATATCTTGATAATCTCCTTGAGTTTGGAGGAGTTGAGTAACTACCTCGGCTTGACCTACCATCATTTCCAGTAACCATACTCCACCAGAAATAAGGTAATCAGGTGCAAACTTAATCAGATGACGAACATGTTCTAGACCGTCTACTCCGCCACCATATACCGCAAATTGGGGTTCGTAAGCCACTTCAGGTTGCATTTTTTGAGCACAAGAAGTGGGAACATAAGGAGGATTGGCAATCATTCCACTAAACTTACCCTTAAGGTGTGCTAATGGTTCAAACCAAGAACCTTGATAAAAATTAATTCGATCTGCCACTCCGTAATATTTTGCATTCGCTTTTGCTACATTCAAAGCAGCTGCATCGCAATCAACGGCATGAATAATAATATCAGGGAAAGCATCAGCAAGTGCTATGGCAATTGCCCCACTACCTGTACCCAAATCTGCCCAGTGTCCTTGAGTCAAATTTAGTGAGGAGTTTTTAACAGCTGCAATTGCCATATCAATTAACCCCTCGGTTTCAGGGCGTGGAATCAGCACATCTGGAGAAACTAATAGAGAAAAATTTCTCCACTTAGCTAGTCCAATTAAGTATTCTACAGGTACGCGATCGTTCAGCCTTTTGTTCCAAAGACTAGATATGTCTGACATGGAAGATGAAAGCAAAATTTCGTCTTGGGTTTTGAAAGTTTCTGATTGCAAAGCCAGATGTTCAAGACCTGTAATATTTTCTAGTAACCAATCAAGTTCACCAACAGGAACATCAGCCGCAAGTGCTTCTTGCTTTGCTTGGTTACGCCACTGCCACAGGTCTATTCCCGAAATTTTTTGGACTTTAACTTCAGACACCATAAGTCAACCTCAAAAGATAATCAAAGATAAAAATGTTTCTAATTCAGCAAACTGTTCAAGTTTTAGTTATTCTCTAATGACATTTTTTTACCAAAAAGCTTTTCAAAGAACTTCTTATAAAATGACCAATAAGAAGATTCTAAATTCTCTATTTTGCCAACAATTGTACTATGGTAATTTCTTAATTCATTAATGGGTAGTGCTGGATTCAAGTGATGCTCAACGTGATAATTATTACCATTTACATACCATGTTAAAAATTTAGATGCCTGAATTGTACGAGTGTTGTGAAAAGGATTTGTTGTTTGATTATCGCAGCCAAAATGTTCTGGTAATTCAATCAACGCATGTATTGGCCCTGTAAATATAATTAAAGGTATTAGCCAAGTATCGAGTAAAATTGTTGTCTGCCATAAAATTGAGAGAACAAGCATGATAATTATCAAACATGCTATTAGACAATATTCATTACGAATACGGTGTGCAATTTTAGGCGATACATCCTCCCTTAATTTACCAACCAAAGCTGCACAAATATTTTCAACAACTCCAGAGTAATGCCCCAGCATAGAAAGATGAAGGATAAATCCTGAAATTGATGTTAGTTTCTCATAATTGTAATTGAAGGTTTCTTTGTCTTCAGGTGTTCCCAATGCCGAATGATGATGACCATGTAGGGCTTTATAAAGGGAAAAAGAAACTAACATGGGAAGACCTAAAAGTGTTCCTACCCAACGATTGACACGCTCATTGAAAAAATTTACATGATGAGTGAGTTCATGTTCAAGTTCAATACTGTGTGCAAACATCATGCCTAACAACAATTGAGGCAATAATTTGACTGGATATGGAATTATCACAACTGCAATGATAAATCCAATACTTAAAACGATTAAAATTGACAGTTTCCGAAGAAAAGAGCCCAGAATTTCGTATTTTTTGTTTGGCGTAGTTTTGACAATTAGCTCCTTGTCACCAAAAGCTAACTTAGTTTCTGGCATGATTATTTACCTCTAATATGGTCTAATTAGTTCACAAAAATTCTTACAATCTGTTTCAGAACAGAGTTTGAAAGCAAGTATTAGAAGTAGTTATATGTCAACTCTAATGACTTGAGCTATTTCGAGATTTTCAACTATTACAACTAAACTGCTAAAGCTGTTTCTAAACTGCGTAGTTCTTGCTGAACTTGTTGAAAAAATTTGGTCTGGATATAAGCAAATTCCGCAAAACCTTGTCCTGCCCATTCTATGATTTGCTGTTCTGATACGTTGGAATAGCGCACAACATAATTAAGAGCAGCAAAAGCTTCGGCAGAGTGTTTTACTTCAACTCCCTTAGTATCAGAAGTTCCATGAATCACAATCCAATACCAAGGGCTAACTGTTCCTTGTTGAAAACTGACTTTACTATTTCGGATAAAACGACCAAAACTGTTATTCCGATGTTGAGAAAAAAGTACATTATTAATAATTCCAAACTCGTTATCTCCTACAGTTTCTGTAGCAACATGAAATCCAATGGCGCTGACAAGACTTTCAAGGCTATCAGATTCAGCTTTGTAAGCTGTTTTGACATAGGAGATGATGTCTGAAAGCCAAGTTTCTGACTGATAAATTGTATTGATTTCTGCTTGAGATAAATTTGCATATTCAGCTAATTTGTCTAGCAAAGCATAAGATAGCGTGCCATGAGAAACGCCAGTTCTTGGATCTGTGAATTCTTCGATAGATGCTGCAAGTACTTTTGCCGCAACATCCATTGAACGTCCGGCGTGCATTGGAACTGAACAGGTTGGATCTTGCAAAAGATGACTGGAACTGATTGTTCCGGCTAGGGTTGGTACCGATGAACTGAAGGTTCTACCATAGCAGACATATCTTTGCATAAAAAGATAAAGTGCTCTTGGTGTTTTCGCCGCCTCTACGCAAGCTGCTTTCATTACATCATTAATTGCGTCAATATCAAGCCAAGGTTGAAAATTTTCTAATGTAATCATTTTTTCATTAGTAAAGCTATGGTTATCCTAGAATGGAAAATTTCAACAGAAATTTTCAGGTAAAAACCCTATTCTGCATATTTCAAAAGCTAGCTCTGATCATTTCAGGCATGGCTAAATCGATTAGTACCAAATCAGGGCACAATAGAGGAACCAGCTCCAGCGCTTCTGTTGCGGGCACAACAGACCCGACAACCTCCAGCCGCTTATCAATTGCTAAAAAACGGGTTGCGGATTTGAGAAAAGCAAGGCGCTGTCGTCTACAAGAAGAATGCGCAGAGATGGCATCAGTTTATTAGTGTGTTTCCAACCGGGAAACCACTGTCAGAGTGTAAATTGCTTGAATGCAAAACTTGCAACTCAAGGCAGTTATGCCTTCTGCTTGACTTTGAGGAAAGTCTGTACTTTCTGCACTCAATCTAATACCTAAATTACGCTAAATCAGTTGAGAACCCAATCAGGAAAACCCTGAGTTGTGAGGAGAAAAGTCCTGAGTCTCGCTCAAGGTTCGCACTGTTCAACTCAGGACTAGTACCGCAAGGCGGAAGTCAAAAGTGAAGGTAACAAGTCAAAAGTATTATGGAATGAGGTTTTTAGGGATTTTAAATGGTGAACCAGCGCTGCAGGAGGTGAGACCAGTGCTGCAGGAGGGTTTCCCGACCTAGGCAACTGGCTCTCCCGTTGGGGTTTCCCGACCTAGGCGACTGGTGAACCCGAAGGGTTGCCCTATTTACGCCGCGTTGTACTAGTATTATTTAAGTATCAGGCAGCACCAATCCTATACGAAGGGCGTAACGTACTAGACCTGCAACATCATGAATGCCCAGCCGTTTCATCAGTTGCATACGGTGGGTTTCGACTGTTTTAACACTGATATACAATACCTCAGCAATCTCTTTTGTTGTCCGCCCTTCCGCAATCAATTGCAAAATTTCTCGCTGGCGCGATGTCAATTGTTCAACACAACTAGACTCATCACCTACCCGCCGCAAGTAATCTCCAATCACATGCTTTGAAACCTCTGGGCTGAGATAGGTTTCACCTTGAGAAATCGCCCTGAGTGCCAGTTCTAGTTCACTAATAGCAGCGTCCTTAAGCACATAACCCATTGCCCCTCTACGCAATGACTGCAACACGTATTCTTCATTCGCGTACATAGAGAGAATCATCACCCGCACGTTGGGACACTCCTTGACCACACGGGAGGTTGCTTCTAAGCCATTCATCTTGGGCATCGCAATATCCATCAATACCACATCCGGCTGATGGACTTCTATCAAGTGCAGTGCTTCATGACCATCTCCTGCTTCTGCAACCACTTCTATTCCCTCAATATTTTGCAGCAATGCACGCAATCCTGCGCGCACTAAAGTATGGTTGTCTGCCAGTAAAACACGAATCTGTTTCATCGAAAATTTGGGTCTGAAACCCCGTCCTGAGCGCGAAGCGGAGGACGGCTTTACAAATCTAGTAAGTTACAATTAACCCGTTTGAACGGCGAATCAATTGGATTTTGCTAGATGCTATCTGTCCTAACCGTTTCCAGTTAGCATCGCTGACAGATATTTGTTTTTCGGTATCACCACTGACATAGCCGATACCGTTGGGAGATTTAACTACATCACCCTTCCTGAACCCGTGGCGGGTAACAGTGCCACCATACTTGCGCCTAACCCCACCCTTAGCAAAAACCATCAGATGAAGTTGACGCCGTGAGACGGTCGGACGACGAATCACAGCAAAGGGCGCGGGTTGTACCGTCACGCTACCCTTCCAACCCATTGAATGAGTCGAAGTGATGCCATATTGAATGAATGCGGCACAAGCTAAAGCTACGCCGTCTACCGCGTGAGTCGCGGGTATTGCGTCCCCTTTAGAGTGCTTTTGCTTGTGCAAACCTAGTTGCTGTCGGATTTGTGCGGTCTGCCAACCCTCGATCTGCTGCACTTCGGCGTAATCGGCAAAGTTTTTTAGCTGCCACTTCTGCCCAACCATGACAGGACTAAACGCCTTGTCACCATGCGCCTTGATAATTTCGTACACGATGGTAGTAATCGGGTAAATTAGAGACAGTTCGTCAAGAACTCGTAACTCTAGCTCACGATTGGCACGAATACTAGGCGGGATCTTGCATTGACGGCGGTTGTCAAATCTTGCTTGTCTGTGAGCGCGTTTATTGAATACAACCTTACGGTTAATCCTCCGTCCCCTGCGACTGCGCCGCATCATAGCGCGTTGCTCCATCCGTTTTTTGACTGTTTCAAACGCTAACTGAAGATGAGCTAGCCACAGAGTAAACCTGGCAGACTGAACACCAACACCGCTATAGAGTTTACCTGGGTCGATACCGACCGCAATCGCTTGGGTATCTGTCGTTCTAGGACACTTGACCAATTGAATTTGGAAGATCCCAAGGTCGTTATAGACAACTTTTGCCTTTCCTTGCTTGAGCCAACGACGCGCTCTACTGGGCTTTGTTGGCATCAATGGCTTACCTGATGGCGACAATACTGGAACTCGTTGCATGGAGATAATCCTTACGAGTAAAGTTAATAGTCCCCTCGCCCACCTAATCCAGGATGTCTTGGCTTGACCCAACACCGTTAACAAGACGGTTTGAAGATAAACCGGACTGGGGAAGCATCCGGTAGTTCGTACCAGAATTAGGCTCAACTGGGCTAGTCAAACACGTAAGCCTTGTCGCTTACAAGCTCCGTCCCTTTTAGGGCGGAGTTATTGACCTAGCCTATTGTAGCGGGAAACACACATGAATCTTAGTCCCACACTGATGCACGGATTCAATGTTGAATTGACCACCTACCAGCAAAGCACGCTCTTCCATTCCCAGCAAACCTAAACTCCCACCATGAGTAGCTCGTTCCCGCGCCGCCTCCACATTAAACCCAATACCATCATCATAAATGACTAGGTGCAGTTGGGCTTCCTGCTGCCATAATTCAACGGTGACTCGTTGTGCTTGCGCGTGTCGCACCACGTTGGTCAATGCTTCTTGGACAATACGAAAGCATGTGGTTTCTAGGTTCGGCAAAAGTTTTCTCTCTAGAGGAGAAGCAACAAATTCTCCGATAATTCCTCCACGTTGACTCTGACGATCTACATACCACCGTAGCGCTGCCACCAGTCCTAGATCATCAAGTAATGAGGGTCGCAAATCGAGCGAGAGGCTGCGTACCTGCTGCAGAGCAACTTCAACAATACTTGTGCTGTCTTGTAGCAGTAATGCAATCTCGCTTTTACTTGACAAATGCTGTACGCCTTGCAAATTGATTTTAACTGCCGTCAAAGCCTGACCAATTTCATCGTGTAATTCACGGGCAATATAACGCCGCTCAGCCTCCTGCGCCTCTATCAACTTTTGCGAAAGAATTTGCAATCGTTCCTGCGTCTTTTGCTGTATTTTCTCTGCTCGTTTGCGCTCGGTGATATCGCGACCAATTGCCAAATGTAATAATTTTCCATCTTGCTGATTACGTAATGGGACAGAATGAGTTTCTATCCATCGGTGGTTGCCTCTGCATCCAATCATCTCGAACTCAAGAGTGCCCTTGTTCCCTTGGCAAACACTTTCATGGAAAGCCTGAAACGCCTTTATGTACTTACTCGCCATGAAGGAGTATATCGACTTGCCAATTATGGAATCAGCGCTTTCTACTTCAATCATGACCAGCCCAGCAGGATTGATCTCAAGTATGGAGCCGTCAGCTTCAATTAACTTTACACACTCTGGTTCGGCGTTGATGATGGTACGCAAATGATTCTCGCTTTGCTGTAGTGCCTCTTGTGCTCGTTGGTGTTGTGTAATGTTACGGCTGATAAAGTAGTACAGCAAAATCAGGAGCGTCAAATTCAAGAAGGTTGCTAAGAAGAATGTAGCAGTCATCTTTTGGAAGCTTGCTTTCGACTCCTCGCTACGCTGCTGCAATAATTCCTTCTCTGCTTTCTCCATCTGGGTAATTAGCCGTCGGATATCATCCATGAGCTTCTTTCCCCTTCCAGACAGAACTACCTGCTGCGCGCGTTCAATTCCCTTCTCCTGCCTTAGGGCAATTGTCTTTTGGAGCTCGTTAAGTTTATCGGCTACCTTACGCTCAAGAAAAAGAATCCGACGTTGCTGGCTTGAGTTATCTGCAGTTAATTGTCTGATATTCTTAATATTTCCATGAATTTGAGAGAGTGCAGCGAAATATGGTTCCAGATAATGTTTGTCTCCTGTGAGCACGTAGCCACGTTGCCCTGTCTCGGCATCCTTGAGCGTCGAGAGTGTATTTTCAAGTTCAGTAAGAACTTGATGAGTGTGTGCTACCCAAGACTCATTCTCAATCACCTTGAGCGTGTTTTGATACGAAATTACAGCATTAACAACTACAACTGTTAACACCATCCCAAATCCTGCTGTAAGCTGTTTTCTGATAGCTCTTTTCATACTGTATCTCTTTGCTTAGAAAAGGTTACTACAGCCCGGTGTAAAGCAAGAGTTCGTGCCACTGGCTAACAAGCTGTTAAATGCTGTACTTCAAATATAAACTTATAACATATCAACACCATATTTAACGCTCGATTTATACAAAAGCTCCTACTATTTAGTAAATCGCAAAGTTTTTTCCAAAGGGCGATCGCGCTCTTGAAACTACAACCACCAAAGTCCTTCATCACTTCTATTTATTGTTTTAAGAATAAATAACATTTGCTTCTGTCTGTAAGGTTACCTAAAGTGAAAATTAGATCAGGAGTTGATGGCTTGTACAACACGACAACAAACAAGTCAACAACTCAATTTCAGTAGGTATCGAATTAAACAACAGTTAACAGGAGATGCAACATGAAAACTCAAAAAACCCCTACCACTAACACCACAAAAACTATTGTAGAACTACCTCAGACAGAGCAACCACAAGCCTCATCTGAATCAACTTTTGGTCAGCGTCTTGCTGACGCTATGGCAGCCAAAGTCGGTTCTTGGAGCTTCCTCACAGTCCAGACAGGTATCCTAGGAGCATGGGTTACTTTGAACATGATGCCTGGAGTACCGCATTGGGACGAACAGCCATTCATCTTGCTTAACCTCGTCTTCTCCTTTGCCTCTGCTTACACTGCGCCAGTCGTGCTGATGAGCCAAAACCGTCAGTCCGAGGAAGACCGCAAAAATGCGGAAATTGATCATGCAATAAACCGCAAAGCAGCATACGGTATTGAACTTTTGCACGACAAAATAGATGCTCTGCAAGAACAACATCGTTTGGAGTTATCGCAACTGCGGGAACAGCAACAGCAACGTCCTAAAGAAGTGAGAGTGAATGTAGGTTCAGCCTCAAAAGAGCAAGTCCAGAGCAAAGCGTTCGATAGTACGACTGCAATCGAAGTTCAAAAGAACAATATTATCTATCTCAAACCAGTTATGGATACCCATAATGTAGTCGTTAAAGTGGTTCGCAAACCAGAATAAGTGCAACACCTAACATTTTCAAAGGCAAATCTCTTTAGGAACACCAAATGAGTACATTACTAACTGCCATCCCCGCAGGTGTTGCCGCCTTTGTAGCTACCAACATTGATGATATTGTCATCCTAACCCTGCTATTTGCCCAAGTGAATACCTCGCTTCGTAGTCGCCACATTGTAGCAGGGCAGTATCTCGGCTTTACAGTGTTAGTTGCTATTAGTCTACTAGGATTTTTCGGGAACTTCATGCTGCCAAGTGTTTGGATGGATGTTTCTGGCTTCATACCCATTGCCATTGGTTTGAATCGTCTGGTAAATCTAGAAGAGGATAATTCAGATGAACAGCCAGCAATGCGGTCTTCTGTTTCCTTTCCTATCCGTAGTTTGTTGTCTCCTCAAACGTATAGCGTGGCAGCCATTACCTTTGCTAACGGTGGTGACAATATTGGAATCTATATGCCGTTGTTTGCCAACACTCAATTAACAAGTCTGCTAGTGATTCTGAGTGTATTTTTTGTGCTAGTTGGAGTCTGGTGCTACATAGCCCATCTATTAACTCACCAAAAGGCGATCGCCCAAAGCGCAGTGGCAAAGCCAATCGTCCTGATTATTGATCGCTACGGCAACTCGCTAGTCTCATTCCTCTTGATTGGTTTAGGTGTGTATATTGCCTTGGACAGCTTGGCGCTAGCAGTATTGTCAGTTGCAGTTGTGTTTCTTGGTTGGATGAGTTTTAGCAGATTGCGCGAACACGTTCCCTCAGCTTAGTCAATAATTGAGATATATAGATTGTCCACTGTAGAGCATGAAACAAAATTCCAAAATTTAGTCAGTCATCCTCTTTAAGGAAGAATTGCTAACTTGAAAATCAATAAAATTTATGAATTGGCGATCGCTTGACTTAGCTCAACAGCAATCCTAATTTATTCAGAACAAAATTTATCATACTGTTACCCCTTTCTTTCTTAGCGCTGTTTGTATCTAGCCTGCAGCATCAGATTGAGCGTAGGTGGTTCATTTTAGATAGGATTCGTATATGCAGTTAGAGTTTTCAGATTCATACACAAAAACTACTCTTATTATTTTGATAAAAAAGAATATTTGATTGAATGGAAAGTAGTTAGATATAGTAAAGTATACCTCTTGGCTTATTAAAAAACTTTTCCACCGAATTAACATAATCCTGTAATGGAAAAGATTCAATCTCATAAAACAGAAAAGGAGAACAATCATGAGAATCTTTAAGGCAATTTTGGTGTTTCTTTTCCTACTAGTCAACCTAGTCATTGCTCAACCTTCCTTTGCAGACCCCATCGCGGAAAAGAGCCCTGAGTATGCTCAAATCACTCAACAACTCAGCCAACTCTCACAGTCAAGGAGTAACCCGTCAGCAGTTGGATACAACACCGCAGAGGAACTTCAGCAGAAAATTTCTGATTTGCAGTTCCAGAAATATGTCATGGAAACCACAGAAGACTGGGGCGTGTGTCGCAATGAAACTGGCAGAACACTAGCTGTTTACGCTCACAAACCCAGCAAATACAGTTCTGTCAACACCCTCTTTTACCTCGGAAATGGTAAAAAGACAGATGATGAATGGGACTGTGATGGTATTTACCTGCCAAGTGGTGTGAACGTAGCTGGTATCAGCGTTCCATCTGGAGAAAATCAAGACCAAGAAGGACAGCCTCTATTTGTCAAGATAGTAGATGGAACTCAGTTAGTAGCTAGAACCAATCCATTAACTGGCGAAATTGAATTGAATGCTCCTCCTGCTGGTGTTTTCCTCGCAGGTGAGTTGAACCCAGCACTGCCGAATTTGTCCCAAGCCCAGATTGACGCACAAGTTCCCAACGCACCGATTGATTAGTTCAGTTTCACGCGATGTAGGGGCGCAAGGCACTGCATCCCAATAGGGGTAGGGTGTGGAGATGAAAGAAGTCTCCCACCTTACATCCTTTTTTTAGCTTGAACGGCTAGAAGCCTCACGTCTCACCCGCAAGGGGAGCGTGGGGACGCCAGTAAAGCTGCGGAGGGTTTCCCTCCTATGTCCTATGCCTGCGGCACGCCAAGGGCGTTAGCGTAAGCTCCTCCGGAGGAGGCACGGACACGCTACGCGTTAGCGAAGCTCCTCCGCAGGAGGCACAGGGCTGGCTCATGAATAGCTGGACAATCAGGGTGCGTCCCCCGACAAATATCAACCATCGGTTGATGAGGAAGTGGGGATAGCGCCCTGATTGTCATTCTCCGTGTTGGGCAACCGATCAACCCAGTCTTCAACAATTTGAGTAACCGTCTTATCTTTAATTGCTGCATATTGGCGTAATTTATTTAATCTACGAGAAGACATCCTTAAACTTAATCTTGAATTTTTCATAATGGGTAACTATTGTGTACCCATTATGGTAACGTAGAAAAGTACAGGTTAATCAATAAGCTAATCGCTTCCTGTGCGTTGTACCTTGATAACTCAGAGTATGGGGTTCTACCCAGTAACTAGACTTCTTGTAAGTGCATCTGTGGGTAGGTAAAACTCTGACAGTACAAAGGATTGAACATTTTGTATTGTTCAAATCTGCGGAGGGGCGTCCCGTGGATTTAAAACAAAGCTCAGAAGACAGTCCGACGGGATACCGGGAGTCGCTCTTGAGCCCACACCGTAATCTTTGATTACGGTGTGGGAGTACGTCAGCGTCTTCCTCCCTGAATCTGGTCAAAAACAGCCCCATCTGCAAAGAACTTCTTCTGAACTGCGTCCCAGCCACCAAAGTTTGTAACTGTGTAGAGTTTGCCAATCTTGGGGTACTGCTTCTGTGTTTCGCTAGCTACTGTAGAATCAACAGGGCGAAACCCGACTTTGGCGAATTCCCGCTGTGCCTCTGGTGTGTATAGGAATTTCACAAAAGCTTCCGCTACTTGCCGAGTACCGCGTTTATCCACCACTTTATCCACCACAGCAACCGGGGCGTCAATCGAAATGTTGACTTGCGGAATCACTGCGGGATTGTTAGATTCACCTTTCTGTTTAGCTAGGATCTCCTCATTCTCATAGTTCAACAACACGTCCCCCTGATTTCGCTTGTAGAAAGTATCACTAGCTTCCCGCGCATCCTTTGGCAGCACAGGGACATTTTTGTAAACCTTAGAGACATAATCGAGGGCTTTTGTCTCATTCCCTCCTGATTGACTCACTGCACCCCACAGCCCCAAAAAGTTCCAACGGGCACCTCCAGAAGTCTTGGGATTGGCAGTGATGACGGTGACTCCTGGTTTAACCAAGTCCTCCCAGCTTTTAATTTGTTTAGGATTGCCTGCACGAGTCACCAGCGCAACCACTGACTTAGTGACGATCGCATTGTTAGGAGCCTCTTTTTCCCAGCCGGGACCGATTAACCCTGCCTTTTGGATTTGGTTTATATCCAGTCCTAGGGCTAGCGCTACCACATCTGCTTCTAAACCATCAATGACTGCTCGTGCTTGGGAACCAGAACCGCCGTAACTTTCCCGAATACTGACGTCCTGCTTACGCTCTTGCTTCCATTTTTTTACAAACAGAGGAATGATTCTTGAGTAAGCCTCTTTGGTCACAGCGTAGGAAACCAGAGTTAATTCAACTGGTTTTTGGTTCTGAGTGATGAGTTCAGGTTTGCTGCTAGAAGCCCGGTTTTGCAAGCTAATTCCTGCATAGACGGGGGCGATTGCACTGACGCTCAAACCAGCAGCAATGAACAGGGCGCGGGTGCGCTTTGAAGACTTTTGCGACGGTTTCAACAAAGATTTCAAAGCGTTAAACAGATGCATGATTTCGGACTCCTCACAATTAAAATACGGTTTTTTGGTAGGCAAATGAAACTATATTGATTTAATACAATTCCATATACCGATTCAAAAATCAAGTGTCTGTGCTACTCAATACTCTGGAAATGAACAAGTTAAGACTAGGTGTGGGTAAGCCAGCAGTGGGGGCGGATTTCCCGACTTGAGGAGGCAGTGCGTTGCGGTGAGAAAGCGCGCTGCGCGTCTACGTTAATAGGTAATCTTAAGGCGTGACAGGAGTAGTTTTAGGACAGGGGCATGGGAAAATACTTTTTTGGCAAGCATTGTGGTCAATCCATTTGTTTTCTAACCGTTAAATACCTAAGAAAACCGTTATAACAAGAACGATGGCTAAAAATTTTAATAGCAATTCACAACTTCCCTCTGAGATCCCAACTCCTATCGATCGCATAGCAAAGCCAAGTTCTGAGTTCTACTCTATTTTTTCTGAAGAAGAAGTTTTAGGGATAATTCATGCATTAGAAGTCAGACGAGAAATACCTCTAAAGTATTCTTACAAAGGTAGAGGCGCAAAAATTTGGGATAATTTTTATCGAAAATATATTATTCCTAGATGGTATCGGACATCAAATGTTGAAATAGACCTTTTAAAGAAGAATTTTGAATACATTAATGGCAATCATCAAAGTGGCGATAAAGTCAATATTATAGATGTAGGCTCAGGAAATTCATATTCCGTCAAAGAATTTATAGGTAGACTTAGTAAATTGGGTAGAATTAATAAATATATTGCGTTAGATATTAGCGAATAATTACTTAATTTATCTAAAAATAATTTCAGGACGTGGTTTCCACTAATTGAGTTTATAAGTGACACAATTGACATAGAAAATAGTTGTTTTCCAAAAAAGTTGTTAAAAAATCAGGCTAACCTTGAAACTGACGACACAGCAAAAATATTTTTACACTTAGGTGTGACAATGGGCAATCATTAAAATAGAAGTAAAGTACTCAAAAACTTTAGAGACAGCATGGGGAAGAATGATCTTCTGGTGTTTACTAACGAAATTGGTTCTAACTCTAAATGGGATGGAAGAGTCAGAGGTGGCTGCAAGTATCATGCGGAACAAGTCTATGGATGGATTAAAAACAAGATTGGGATTAGGTCGCAAGATTTCTTTGATTATCATTCTTTTACAAAATATTTCTACATTTAGACGTATTGACAAAATATCCCTGTTTTTAACTTGTTACCAATGATTCGGGACTTTGTAACCAAAAGTAAATTCAGTTGACAATTGTTAGATATTCATCATATTCTTGTAAGTTATTTAACGGTTATCAAAATAATTTTTGCTTACAAAGTCAAATCCGTTGACTAGCTGACACTGAAAGGTCGTTATCAATACAACTCGTAATTGTAAGCCTTGTAATTTGTGATTAAACTTCCTAATTACGAATTATAAGGCTTATAAACACTCTAATTATACGTATATATCTATGGATAATTACTTAGATCAAGCAGTTCTAGGATTAAGAAAAAATGATACATGATGACCGTTATACACTAGCCACTGGAGAACTAGGCGCAAATCGATTGCAAATTCTTCACCAAGTCCATAAGCCATATACAGAGTTTTTACTTAGGCGAGTTGGACTCACTGAAGGAATGCATATAGCTGACATTGGTTGCGGTATTGGAAGTGTTTCCACTTGGTTAGGGGAGCAAGTTGGATTCAACGGTTCAGTTATTGGTGTAGATGTGAGTACAGAGCAGGTAGAACAGGCACGACGAAATGCAGACGCGCTTGGCTTAAGCAATGTAAAATTTGTCTTGGGCAGTGCTTACAATACGGGATTACCTCATAACTCCTTTGACATAGTTTACTGCCGCTTTTTGCTAACCCATCTAACTCACCCTGAAGATGCACTGGAACAAATGCTGGCACTACTCAAGCCGAACGGGTTGTTAGTGTGTGAGGAAGCCGATTTTAGCACTGGTTTTTGTCAACCTCCTAACTCTAGCTACGACCGTTGTATTGAGCTTTTCCTTAAACTGGGTAATGCTCGTAACCAGCACTTTTGCATGGGAAGCAAGCTCTACCAAATATTTCAAAATACTGGTTTGCTTACGCAAGAAATTTTTTTGGTGCAGCCTGTCGCACTTTACAAAGAAACTAAGCGTTTTATAGATTTGTCACTCTTAGAGGCAACTGATGCTTTAATTGAAACTGGAATAACAACACCAGAAGAAATTAAGCAAACTATAGAGCAAATAAGAGCGTTGGCAGAGGACGAGATAACACTCTTTGGTATCCCTCGTGTGACACAAATCTGGGCGCGAAAATAAGTATGCCGTTTTTTGATGCTTTACAGAGCTATTGGATTGTCAAGAGAAAATCAGTTCTCTAGTGAACAAGTGAAAGCGGATCATAGTGGATTAACCTTTGGAATCCGAAAGAGAAACTGTTTACCATTCTCAGACAGGATAATTAATACTAATTCGTAATTCGTAATTAAGAAATTCAGGTTTCATCTGGGTTTTCAAGTTTTCATCTGTTGCCAGATTTTAGAGAATTGGTATGATTCCGTCAAATAGAATTAGCTCGATTCCGGTTCATGTGTACGCGCCATCATGATGAACTTGGCATTAGTAATTAAAAATTCAGTGGGAGGAAACTTATGCTTACTCAATCAAAATCTCAAGCAAGAGAGCCTTTTTGGCATAAAATTGTCCGACTTCTAAGATGGGAAAAGCCCGCTGGACGGTTAATTCTCATAATTCCAGCCCTTTGGGGTATTGTTTTACCAGCAAAGGGAATGCCGCCAATATCACTTGTCAACCTCATCATTTTTTTTGCTTTAGCTACCAGTGCCACAACTTGCGTGATCAACGACTTGTGTGATCGAGATATTGATGCACAAGTGGAAAGAACACGTGAGCGCCCCTTAGCTTCTGGTGCTCTTTCAGTTTCTGTTGGGATCACGGTTGCCCTCATCTCTCTAGGCTTCAATGCAATGCTTGCTCTTGCTCTTAAACCACTCTCTTTCTGGTTATGGGTTGCAACACTTCCGGTAATTATTTTATACCCATTGTCTAAACGGATATTTCCACTTCCTCAGCTATTGCTGGCAATAATTTGGGGTCTTGTCGTTTTGACTAGCTCGACTGCGGTGAATGAGCAAATAGAGTTTACTACTTGGTTGCTGTGTGGCTCAACTGCGCTCTGGGCTGTGGGATTCGACACCATTTACGCCATGTCTGACCGCGAGGATGACCGACGGATTGGCGTTAAATCCAGTGCTCTGTTTTTTGGTAAGTATGCTCCTGTTGCTGTTGTGATTTGCTATGCAGGTGCTGCCTTACTCTTGGGTTGGTTAGGCTTCTATATGCAATTGCAACTGAGTTTCTGGATTAGCTTGCTAATTGCAACTATTGCATGGATTTGGCAGTTTATACGACTGCTTGACTCACAACTTCCAAATATTGCCTACAATCAAATGTTCGCTCAAAATGTCTGGATTAGCTGTGTGTTACTTTTTGGGATGATTTTTGGGTTTTTAAAGTTATAAATTGAGGAACTTAATAAGGACGTGCTCCAGAAGGAACGCTTACTCGATGAAATACATATTTTTTTGTTTGATAAATATTAAGTAGCTAGAAGTATGACAATTAAACAAATTGAAACACTTAAAACTCCTAAAATTATCCAACAAATCGAATCTATCATCAAACCATTAGAGTTTTTAGAGCGTTCTGCCAAAAACTATGGAGAGCTTTTTTTTACTAGTTTCTTTGCCAACTTAGAAACTTTAGTTGTTAGTCATCCCCAGGATCTTCAAGAGTTATTTAATCCGACAAATAAATTTCTTGATGCTCCAGGTACAGCTAATGAAATCTTCAAACCTCTACTGGGAGAAAACTCATTAATTGTACAAAATGGAGAACACCATCAAAAACTGCGAAAGCTAATCATGCCTCCCTTTCATGGGGAACAGATGCTCAATCATGGGCAACAGATTTGTGATATTACCCGACAAGCTATACGATGCCTAAAACTAGGTGAAACCTTTATTGCTCGTCATCTAAGTGAAGATATTACTATGACGGTTATCTTAAAAGTAGTGTTTGGTATTAATGACGGATTAAGATTTGAAAAACTAAAAAATTTAATAACAACTTGGCTAGATTTGACTAGTTCACCACTTCACGCCAGCGTTTTATTACTTCCATATTTACAGAAAGATTTAGGTGCTTGGAGTCCTTGGGGAATATTTCTCCGTTTACGACAACAGATTGATGAAGAGCTGATGGCGGAAATATTGGAGCGTCGCCAACAAGTACAACCCTTGCGTTTCGATATTCTGAGTTTGCTAATAGAAGCAGAAGATGAAAATGGGGAGGCTATGAGTGATGTCGAAGTAAGAGATAACCTCTTAACTTTACTCAATGCTGGTCACGAAACTATTGCTACTGCCATCGCTTGGGCTTTGTATTGGATTCATCAACAACCAGAAGTCTACGAGAAAGTGTTGTATGAGTTACAAAGTTTAAATACTTCCGACCCGATCAAAATTGCTCAACTTCCTTATCTGACAGCAATTTGTCAAGAAACTTTGCGGATTTATCCTGTAATTCTTTTCACTTTTCCTAGAATTACTATACGCTCTGTTAATTTAAGAGGATATCACGTTACTTCTGGGACATATGTGCTACCTTGTATTTACCTAACTCATCGCCGAGAAGATTTATATCCCCAACCAGAAAAATTTCAACCGGAAAGATTTATTAATCGTAAATATTCATCTTATGAATTTTGGCCTTTTGGAGGAGGTTCTCGTCAATGTCTAGGTCAAGTATTTGCTCTATTTGAAATGAAATTAATTCTGGCGACGATTCTTTTAAATTATCAATTGAAATTAGAGGAAAAAAAGCCTGTTACTCCAGCACGTCGAGGTTTTTTATTGGCTCCTCAAGGTGGAGTAAAAATGAGTCTTGTCGCCAATACTGGTTGTTAGACCCCCACAGCAGTAGCCGAATGTTTTGGAAGCTCCGATGTAAACTCTCTCCAACAAATTGACTTCAAGTGGTGGGATGTGATAACCCCAAGGCGGAGTGTGATTGCACATCGTCTCGGAATTGAAAGCAGTTATCGGATGAAGAATCAATGCCGCATTAAAACAACTATTAAAAATCCTATAATTAGGTTTTTATTTGTAGGTTTGGCATTTTTAATTATTAATATTTCGATTTATCTATTATGGCATTATCTTGGTACTTTAAGAAGAAGTAGTAAACAAGCTTTCTCTTATCTATTTACTCTCAAACAAATGCTGGAATTTTTACGTCAAACTATAGACCGTAACTATGGAGTGAGTAGTCAATGAAGTGTGTTTGACGTAGGACTAGCTGGGGTTGATTCTGAGGGCTGATTCATAAGTTTCCTTTATGACTCATCAAAAACGATCAACTTTTTTGAATTCTCAAAAAAGTGTATCATAGGCTACTATTTTTAGCTGAGCGCCAAACTTTTCGGTCTACTGACTTTACTTGGGGTGTACCGCTGGTTAGTACTATCGTTGATTGCCTACATCCTGGCACATTGGGCTCACTTATCATCTTCCGATCCTGATTTGCCCGACTGGGGAGACGCGGCTCAAACTGCACTTGAATTTATCTTCCCACAAATACTTGTGTCTCTACTTTTACTTGATATCGAACGTTTGGCTCCTTTTGCACGCAGTCACGGTTTTGACATTCATATTTCCAGGTGCAAGATATAAGCTAGATAACTACCTTGCACAGCTTACAGCTATTTGCTATTTTCAGTTAATTGAACCACAGATTTTCGTAGGGGCAAAGGCTAGAACAACCCCTACTCCGTGGTTTATTTACTTGAAAAGCGCTGTCATATCGCTGCTTGTCGATAGAGTCAGTAAATACAGTGAGAAAATGTTGGGGGAATCAAAAGATAAGGATGTCCTTCATAATCTCCTTAGCACTAGAGATATTCTTGTTTATAAACTTCCATTCATCACTAGCAAATTAAATAATTAAATAATAAAAAGTTCTCTATTAACTGTAGTCTTAGCTTCCCATCCTTTAGTCTTTCAATGACTACAGTATCTTCATAAGCCTTACGTTGTCGCTCTTTTGGGGTATAAATCGTCGTACTATAACCGTACTAAAAGCTGATTGATAAGTTGAAAATGACAGCTATTGGATAACTGTAACTCATGCCAAAAGTATAACTTAATCAAGTATTGCACTTTTTAGGTAAAAAGCTATGTGCCAACTGCTGGGAATGAATTGCAATGTGCCCACTGATATTTGCTTTTCTTTTGAGGGCTTTTCGGCGCGAGGAGGAAAAACTGACGACCATAGCGATGGTTGGGGTATTGCTTTCTTTGAAAGGAAAGGATGTCGAATTTTGTTAGATGATAAGCCCTCCGTCTTTTCTCCCGTAGCTGAGTTGGTGCGACATTATCCCATCCACTCTACTCATGTGATTGCCCATATCCGCAAAGCAACTCAGGGTGAAGTGATTTTAGAAAACTGCCATCCCTTCCGTCGTGAGTTGTGGGGAAGGTACTGGGTTTTTGCGCACAACGGAGATTTGCCAGATTTTCATCCTCAGGATCTGAACTTTTATCAACCTGTGGGTAAGACAGATAGTGAAAAAGCTTTTTGTCTGATACTGGATCATCTCAGAAAATGCTTCCCTCACAGTAAACCTCCTTTGAAAGACCTTTACTCAGTCCTCAGGGATGTCACTCAATTTTTAGCCGAAAAGGGTATTTTTAACTACTTGCTTTCGGATGGTGAACATTTTTTTGCTCACTGCTCAACAAAACTCAGCTACATTGTACGTCAAGCGCCTTTTGCGGCTGCCCATTTAATTGACGAAGACGTAACTGTTGATTTTAGTGAATTGACGACTCCGAGCGATCGCGTTGCTGTCATCGCCACCACTCCCCTGACTGACAACGAGGTTTGGACGCAAATCCTACCCGGAGAACTGCTCGTGTTTCAAGACGGCTTGCCCCAAAAGTTTGAATAATTCGTTCTTACAATTGAAGTATTATAATAATCTTCACTTTTCCCATCAAGAAAGTGAAGATTTTCTCTTGCTTTTTTAGCTGCTTATAAGTACTATCTTTTACAATAAACTATAAATTCCGGTGAGTTCACAGATATACCGTAAGATTACTGGGGTATGGCTTAAGATGTCAGGGGAAAATAACATGGGTTTTTGGCACCATCTTTTGAAACAGTCACGGCAAACATTCTTAAAAATCACTCATAAATTTAGGCTTAATTCTATAAAAGGCTTTCTATCACTCTTTTTGGTAGGAGTTAGCTTGAGTGTAGCGATCGCTGCTTGTAGTAACGGTGCGAGTAATTCTTCGAGTAGCACTGATGCAGGTGGTTCCAACGCAAGTCCTGTGTCTGCCAATAAGCAGGATGTGAAAGTCACTCTTGTTTCGTTTGCTGTCACTAAAGCAGCTCACGATGCTATTATTCCAAAATTTGTCGAACAATGGAAGAAAGAACATAACCAGAATGTCTCCTTTGAGCAAAGCTACGGAGGGTCTGGTTCTCAAACTCGTGCTGTGATTGATGGTTTGGAAGCAGATATTGTTCATTTAGCACTTGCCTTAGATACCCAAAAAATTGAGAAGGCTGGATTAATTTCGCCAGGATGGGAGAAGGAATTTCCCAACAATGGCATTGTCTCTAAATCTGTTGCCGCATTAGTCACTCGCCCAGGCAATCCAAAAGGCATCAAAACTTGGGCAGATTTGGCAAAAGATGATGTAAAACTGATTACCGCTGACCCCAAAACTTCTGGTATTGCTCGCTGGAATTTCTTAACGCTTTGGAATTCAGTGATCAAAACTGGTGGAACAGAGGAAAAAGCGCTGGAGTTTGTGACAAAAGTTTACAAAAATGTCCCTATCTTGACAAAAGATGCTCGTGAAGCAACTGATATTTTTGCTAAACGGAGTCAAGGAGATGCTTTGATCAACTATGAAAACGAAATTATTCTGGCGCAACAAAAGGGAGAGAAAGCAGATTACGTCATTCCTGATGTGAACATCTCCATCGACAATCCAATTGCAATTGTAGACAAGAACGTCGATAAACACGGTGTCCGTGAAGTCGCGGAAGCTTTTGTTAAGTACCTGTATACACCGGAAGCACAACAGGAGTTTGCCAAAGTCGGATTTCGACCTGTAGAGGAAACAGCACAGACGAAACAACTCGCAGACAAATATCCCAAAGTTAAAAACTTGGGGACAGTTGGTGACTACGGCGGATGGGATGCTGTCCAAAAGAAATTTTTTGCAGATGGTGCAGTTTTTGACCAAATTCAAGCAAAAAAATAAATCTTAAGAAGAACGCAGAACACAGAACACAGTAATCAGAATATCCCCACAAGGAGAATCCGGGGGAAATAAGTGCGGAAAAAGTTTGTTAATCTCCAAAGGATATTGACGGGGGCTTCAGACCAATACGGCTGAACAGAACTCTTAATTCATACCCAAAAAGCGTGTTTAATATTCTGACGAATGATTCTGTACCTATCGTTCTTTCTTGGTCATAAGTTGTTAATCATTGGTCATTAGTCATTAGCAACTGCTCCCCATCTCCCCAACTTTCCTCACTTCCTTACCACTTATGGCTATATCTTCACCTCCATCACCTCAGCAAAAACTTATTCGTCAAAAACCTCAGGGTTGGAAAAAGTACCTGCGTGATTTGTCTAATATTCCTTGGACATGGCGGATTACGTTCGCATACCTGACCGTGATGTTGTTCATCCCAATACTTGCTATGTTGCTGAAGGCAACTAGTGAACCTCCTGCTCGGTTTTGGGAAATTGCGACTAATCCACTCGCATTAGCAACATACGAAGTGACTTTTGTTACAGCGATAGCAGCCGCCCTGATTAATGGTTTATTTGGAACTCTGATTGCTTGGGTTCTCGTCCGCTATCAATTTCCCTTCAAACGGGTGCTTGATGCCACCGTGGACCTCCCATTTTCCTTACCAACTGCAGTGGCAGGGCTAACCTTAGCAACAGTCTACAGCGATAATGGTTGGATTGGCTCAGTAGTGGCACCGTTTGGGATTAAGGTATCTTTTACCCGCTTGGGTGTAGGGGTAGCAATGATATTCATCTCGTTACCTTTTGTGGTGCGGACGGTGCAACCAGTCCTTATGGAAATGGAAAAGGAAATAGAAGAAGCAGCTTGGAGCTTAGGTGCGTCTGAATGGCAAACCTTCACCAAAGTGATTTTGCCACCCTTATTACCTTCTATTTTGACTGGTGTTGCCTTAGGTTTTGCACGTGCCGTTGGGGAGTATGGTTCGACTGTAATTATCGCTTCCAATACTCCTTTCAAAGATTTGATCGCACCTGTACTCATTTTCCAAAGATTGGAACAGTATGACTATTCCGGTGCCACTGTCATTGGCATGGTGCTACTGATAATTTCTCTGTTGATATTGCTGGGAATCAATATGTTACAAGCTTGGGGAAGAAGATATGACGTCAAATAATGATGGTTTCCCACAACCACACTTTCATACAGCGACATCACAGCCAAGCAATCAAAGGCAAATTAAGCCTAAGAGTTTGGCTCCTGCTATTCTCATTGGAATAGCAGTGTTGTATTTAACTTTAGTGCTGTACCTTCCTGCGCTCAATGTCTTTGTTCAAGCTTTTCACAAAGGCATTGGTGTGTTTTTGTCGAATCTGACGCGCCCAGAATTTACCCATGCAGCGTGGTTAACACTGATACTAGCTATTATTACTGTACCAATAAATACGGTGTTTGGTTTATGTGCAGCAATGGCGATCGCCCGCAATAGCTTCCCAGGTCGCACTCTTCTTCTAAGTATTATTGACCTGCCGTTTTCAATCTCGCCTGTGGTTGCGGGGTTGATGATTGTGCTCCTCTACGGGCGAAATGGGTGGTTTGGTCCTTGGTTACAGGCACTCGATATTAAGGTCATCTTTGCTTTTCCAGGTATGGTGCTGGCTACGGCATTTGTGAGTTTGCCGTTTGTCGCCCGCGAAGTGATCCCCATTCTTGAGGAGTTAGGGAGCGACCAAGAAGAAGCAGCCAGAACACTAGGTGCGAAAGATTGGCAGATATTTTGGCGCGTAACTCTACCGAATATTCGTTGGGGGCTACTCTACGGGGTGATTTTGACCAATGCCAGATCCATGGGTGAATTTGGTGCGATCGCAGTCGTCTCTGGAAACATTGCCCGGAAAACTCAAAGTTTACCATTATACGTGGAAGACGCTTACAAACAGTACGAAACTGAAGCAGCCTTCTCAGTTGCTGTTCTGTTAACGCTGCTAGCAGTTGTGACTTTGGTAGTCAAAGAGTTTTTGGAACGCAAAGCAGGCATCAAAGCGAAACATTAAAAGATGGCTAGTAAAGCAGTATCAGCTATGATTTCAGACAATCAACTCACCCACAAACGAATTCGGTTGAGAATTCCAAAAGACTATCATCAGGAACCTGTGATTTCTCGCCTGGTGTCAAACTACGGTCTCACTGTGAATATCACTGCTGCTATATTGGGAGCCAATGGTATTGGAGATGGTTGGTTTGACCTGGATTTACAGGGAACTTCTGCACAAATTGAGAGTGCGCTGACTTACATCAATGACTTAGATTTGGAAATTTGGCATGACATCGATACAGCGAGTTGGTGAAATTTAAGAAGAACACAGAACACAGAAAGCAGCTTGGATATTCTCATAAATAAATGCGCTCTTATTTGATAAGAACGCCTTGTTTTATCGCACTACGTGTCTGGTATAACAAATCTTTTTCTTCTTTATTCCATAAGTGAATAATGGTGTTAGTATCCTTATATCATTCTGACTACTGAGTTCTGAGTTCTGAGTTCTTAGGTCAAGCATGAAGTATGAAGTTTTTATCTATAATGAATTTTTCCTCCTTCTTTCATTCTTCATTCTTTATTCTTAATTTCTATGGTTGCACCAGCTTTTAAAAGCAGCAATACCACAAAAATGCGCCTACGCCTACATATTCCCCCGCGTTACCAGCAGGAACCTGTGATTTCTCGGCTGATTGCCATTCACGGTTTAGTCGTTAATATTACGGGGGCAATGCTGGGAAAACATACCAATGGAGAAGGACGCTTTGATTTGGAAATTCGTGGAACTGTGCCACAAATTAGGCACGCTTTGGCTTACCTGGAATCTTTAAATCTAAAAATTGTAGGTAAGCCAAACGCTGATGGAGATAGCTGGTATTGCTGATACGTCTGAAACTAAATTTCATAATGCCAAAGTTCTTCTTGTTTCAAGACAATCCGATGCAGGGGGAGACGACAAATCAACCCCTGTTCCTCTAATTGAGTGAGGATACGAGTGATTGTCACGCGAGTTGAATTGAGCATATCAGCAATGTCTTGATGAGTGAGGCGCAAATCAATCAGATGTCCAGTTTCTACTTCTCGACCAAATTTTTTGCCTAACCAAGCCAAAAGTTTAATGAGCATGATTTCCACCGTTTTATAGCTACGAATAACCATCAGTTCTTCCGCCTGTTGAATGTGGGCAAGCATAACATCTGTTAATGGAAACCACCCTTCTAAAGGCAAGATTGTCGCCTCTACTTTAGTAAGAGACTCAATCTGATATGGTTCTACCTTAGAAAATGCTTGACCAACAATATCTCCGGATCCCCAAACTCCTAAAGTGACAAGTGTACCGTCTTCATGCCAAGTGACAATCCGCACGACTCCTGTTTCAATTTTCCACAGACTATTTTCCTTAAGCGGCAAGAATGAGCGCGGCTTAAAGATATGTTTAGTGTTTTGACCAGATGGATGAGGAAAACGAGATGAAATAGTCATTGTTGTCCAAAATACCACTTTTTCGACAGACTAACCGTAGTTTATAACTATATCAATTTTCGGGAGGATATTACTATGGGCATTGTAGTTGAGAATATAACTAAAGAGTACGGTTCTTTCCGTGCTGTTGACAATGTGAGTTTAGAAGTGAAAACAGGGTCTCTTGTGGCGCTGTTAGGACCTTCTGGCTCAGGAAAATCAACTTTGTTACGGATGATTGCGGGGTTAGAAACTCCTGATTCCGGTGAAATCTGGCTGATTGGTGAAAATGCGACTTATAAGTCTGTGCAAGACCGCCACATAGGCTTTGTGTTTCAGCATTACGCTTTATTTAAACACCTAACGGTGCGGCAAAACATCGCCTTTCCATTGGAAATCCGCAAGGTTCCCAAAAGTAAGATTCAGGCGCGAGTCGAGGAACTTTTGGAGTTAGTGCAGTTGCGGGGGTTCGGCGATCGCTATCCTTCCCAACTCTCTGGAGGTCAACGCCAACGCGTGGCGCTGGCAAGATCATTGGCGGTTCAGCCGAGCATATTGCTGTTGGATGAACCGTTTGGAGCGTTAGATGCTAAAGTCCGTAAAGAATTAAGGGCGGGGTTACGAAAACTGCATGAAGAGGTTCATGTAACAACTGTACTTGTCACCCACGACCAAGAAGAAGCAATGGAAGTTGCAGACCAAATTGTGGTGATGAATCATGGTCGGGTGGAGCAAATTGGTAGCTCTGCTGAGATTTATGACCACCCAGCATCACCTTTTGTGATGAGCTTTATTGGTCCTGTGAATGTTCTTCCTAGTAATACTGGTATTCTGCCAGACAGCGATTTAACCGTTCGCACCAACGAGCAGGTATTTTTGCGCCCTCATGACGTTGTGATTCACACCAGTCCTGCTGAGGATACTGCGCCTGCCAAAGTCTATCGCATTATTAACTTAGGTTGGGAAATTCGGGTTGAGTTGGTTCTTAAGTCTGGTGAAACAGTGACTGCTTTCCTCAGCCGGGAGCAGTTTAGTAAGCTCAACATTAGAGAAGAGCAGCGTGTTTATATTAAATCCAAGCAGGCAAAGGTATTTCCTACTTATGCGATGACTTGAGCTAAAGCAGTGTGATCTACGCCACCTGATTGCTAAGCAGTACAGCTGGAGGCTTCCCAAAGGCTATTTGACACTCCTCGACCTAAAGGTACGAGGATTCTTGCTTCATCCCTCCTCTCTAGGCATCTGAATGCAAGCATTCAGATGCCCCCGTTTGGATACGTCCACAAGCGTACACGGACTGTCCGACCGCGTTTGAAAGGATTTATTCAATTCTTTTTATTTCTCATTCCCACACTATGTCGCACGAGCGCTGAGCATTGTGGATGGTGAAGCAGCGCGGTCTTGGGGGTTTCCCCCATGAGCGACTGCTGAACCCGAAGGGCGAGCTACCAACGTTGGCTATCTAGGCGTATTACCGCATTGCCATTTATTATTGTACCGTACTTGAGATAATTCGCGCTCCAAAGCCGTCAAACGAAGGACGGGGCTTTAAACCCATCTTTTTGGTAAAAAAAAATGTGCAAAAACTTCAACGCCGAGCCAGATGGCTCGGCGTTGGAATTAAGATACAATTGAGGGAAAATGTCGCAGTTAAAGCTAATTGTGGGATCGTCCTCGCGCCAGAGGCGCACGCTACGCGTTAGAGCTAGCTCCTCCTCCGGAAACACGCTCAAATTCACGCCGCATTTAAAAAAATTTTGAATAGAGCTATATAAAGATTTGTAACAACGCCTGAAATCCCTGCTCTAAAATAATGACAGCCTTAACGAGTGAACTTTATTTGTACCGAGCAGACTTGAAAAAACCTATCCCCCATCCCCTAAGCGCAAGCAAGGAGGGGAATTAATAAGTTTTCATGGGTAATGGTGTAAGCAGTTCATGATGCACGAGGTTTGATATACATCACCTTTCGTTAGAGGCATTTTGGCAATGAGTGAGGTTCTCATTAATGACACGACACTGCGCGATGGTGAACAAGCAGCTGGTATTGCTTTTAACTTAGAGGAGAAAGTGGCGATCGCGGCTATTCTCGACAGCATCGGCGTTCACGAGTTAGAAGTCGGTATTCCGGCGATGGGTGAGGAAGAACAACGAGCGATATCGCTCATTTCCGGCTTGGGTTTGCAAGCGCAACTGCTTGGGTGGAACCGCGCTGTCATATCAGATATTCAGGCTTCTATTGCTTGTGGTTTGAAGCGAGTGCATATTTCCATTCCTGTCTCCCAAATCCAAATTACCGCAAAATTTCAGGGTGAATGGCAGGTGATTTTGCAAAAACTTAAAGATAGTATTAGCTTCGCCGTTGATCAAGGTTTGTTTGTATCTGTCGGCGGAGAAGATTCCACAAGAGCTGAAGAAAACTTCCTCCAAGATGTAGCACATTCTGCTCAAGAATGGGGTGCATCGCGGTTTCGTTTTTGTGACACCGTAGGCATTCTTGACCCTTTCACGACTCACGCAAAAGTTCAGCAATTGGTGATGGGATTGTCGATTCCTGTGGAAATGCACACCCACAATGATTTTGGTTTAGCAACTGCCAATGCCCTTGCTGGTATCAAAGCGGGAGCGTTATCAGTAAATACAACGGTAAACGGGTTAGGCGAACGAGCCGGAAATGCAGCATTAGAAGAAGTTGTCATGGCTCTCAAATGCATTCATGGCATTGATTTGGGTATTGACACTTCTGGTTTGTTGGAAGTCTCCCGACTTGTCGCAGCGGCATCAGGTGCCAATGTACCGCCTTGGAAGGCAATTGTTGGTGAAAATACCTTCGCTCATGAATCCGGAATTCATGCCCACGGTGTGCTGCAAAATCCCAGTACTTACGAGCCATTTGCTCCCGAAGAGGTAGGGTGGGAACGGCGTTTGGTTGTGGGTAAACATTCTGGTCGGGCATTGCTATCGAGCATACTACAGCAATACGGTATCATTCTTAACAAAGAACAAACCCAGTCTGTGTTGGAGGCGGTACGCAAAGAGTCGGTAGAGAAAAAACGTAGCCTCACGACACAAGAACTTTTGCAGTTAGCACAAGCACAGGGACATTTGCAGACACATCTTTGAATGGCTTGGTCGGTTAGCGGTACTTGTTATATCAAGTCCGGTTAAATACTTATCATTACCCGAATAACCCCACCCCGGTAAAGCTGCGCTTCACCTCCCCTCCCCGCTTGCGCTGAGTAAGCGCGCTGCAGGCAGGTTTCCCACGCCTAGGCGGCTGGCGTTGGCGCAGCCTCTCCGGAGGAGATACCCGGAGGGGGAGGGCTGACCCGTCAGCAAGCGCATTTTAATGAACAGGCAGGTCAAGTCAGATCCAACCGCTTACGAGAACATTTCAGTTCAAAAGAGCTTTGATAATATAAGCAATTTTACTCAATTCATGTTGAAATCAAAGCACAAAGCCTTTATTGCCACCATCGTGCCACATTTTGAATAGCACAACTTACTTCTGCTATTGCCTCCTGACCTCCCAATGCCAAAATAACCGGAACTAGTGCTTTTATATCTTGCAAAAGGTTAGGACGCGTGTGAAAAGATAGCTTGTGAAGTGTATTGTGCCAGTGGGTATAAAGCTCAGTTATTGGTATTCTTGTTAGAGGGGAAGCTAAATCGGTTAGGGTTCTTGCGCGAGCTGACTCAGACTTAATAGCCAATGCAGCTTCTAGCGCTTGTGGCAAAACCTCTGGTAATTTGTCGGCTAAAGCTATTAGGGCTCTTGCGCGATGAAACTCAAATTTAATAGCTAATGCGGCTTCTAGCGCTTGTGGCAAAACCTCTGGTAATTTGTCGGCTAAAGCGCTTAGGGCTCTTGCGCGATGAAACTCAGACTTAGTAGCCGATGCAACTTTTAGCGCTTCTGGCAACAACTCTGGTGGTAGTTTATTGGCTAAAGCTATTAGGGCATCAGCGCGATTTGACTCATCCTCAATAGCCAATGCAGCTTCTAGCGCTTGTGGCAACAACTCTGGTGGTAGTTTATTGGCTAAAGCGGTTAGGGCATCAGCGCGATTTGACTCATTCTCAATAGCCAATGCAGCTTCTAGCGCTTTTGGCAACAAGTCTGGTAGTTTACTGACTAAAGCAGTTAGGGCTCTTGTTCGCTCAGATTCAGACTTAATAGCCAATGCAGCTTCTAGCGCTTGTGGCAACAATTCTGGTGGTAGTTTGTCAGCTAAAGCGGTTAGGGCTCTTGTTCGCTCAGATTCAGACTTAATAGCCAATGCAGCTTCTAGCGCTTGTGGCAACAATTCTGGTGGTAGTTTGTCGGCTAAAGCACTTAGGGCTCTTGTTCGCTCAGATTCAGACTTAATAGCCAATGCAGCTTCTAGCGCTTGTGGCAACAATTCTGGTGGTAGTTT